>QHSM01000632.1 GCA_003221595.1 Candidatus Rokuibacteriota bacterium
AACCAAGGTCAGCTCGCTCTTGATCGACCAGGACCTGAAAATGTGTGAGCCGGTCTGTGGGAATGTCAAAAAGATAGAACCAACCGAAAGGTGTTTCCCGACCGTAACCGACGCCCACGTTATCCTGGAGGTCCCACCTTTGGTCGATGTACTTTACGCGTTCCTCGCGTGTCCGGAACGGCCTCAACTCTATTACAACGCCAGTGTCGACGAAACGCTCCCACCTCTGTTGAAGCCACGCGGAGTATGCCCGCGAGGCTTCAAAAGGGTTCGGTGCGCTGTCTGAATCTTGGAATCGCCACGGCCCATAGCCTGGCTTGAAGATCAACACCGCTTCGTCGTACCACGAGTGGGAAGTCCAAGGACCGCTTACTTCGAAGCGGCCCTCCTGATCGGTGGTGGCCTCTTGCGAATCACGGAAGACCTTTGACGCGGGAAAGTTGCCGAAGCCCCGCTCAGGCCATAGATAGAAAACGACGAGGACGATCGCGCCTTGGACGGGCCCCCCCGTGTCCGCATCGACAACCTGTCCGATTCGCGTCCGAATGGTTTCACTCGGGTCTGGTCGCGGCGGCCCTGGACTGGCGCACGACGACAGCGCGACCGCCAGGGTGAAGAGAGCCACAAGGCGGCTCATCTAGTCGTCCCCGTCAGATAACGTCCCAGGAACTCGAGCGCGTCCGCCGACCACACGCTCATGCCACGTTCGGCGAACACCATGTGGCCGGGCGCGCCGGTCCCGAACGATGATGTCGTCGCGGCGGTGAACGGTGGATAGATCACCATCCGGTGCGGAACGCCGCGCTTCTCGAGAATCTTCGCGACGGTCGTGATGGAGTCGGTTGTGCGGTCGTTCTCGGCCACCTGCAAGAGCGTGGGCGTCGTGGACTTCTGCGCGGCGGCAGTGAGCGCGGCGCGCACGTCCGGGTTGGTGTTCCAGGTGAGGGCACCGCCCGCCTGATCGACGGCGACGGCGAAGGCGTTGCTGCGGCTCACCGCGAACATCGTCACGATGCCACCGAACGACCAGCCCATCACGCCCAGGCGCTTCGTGTCCACGAACGCCTGCGTCCGCAGAAAGTCGACGGCGGCCAGGACGTCGTCGGTCTCCTCGTCGAGCCGGCCGACGACCCGGCCGCGGGTCTTGCCGACGTCCTCGGGCCACGTGACCCCGTCGGATCGGCCGTAGCCGCGGCGCTCGGAGACGAGCGCCACGTATCCCGCGCTCGTCAGAAGGCGGCCGATGTGTTCGAACGGCACGGACTGACGCTCCCGTCCGCTCCGCGAGCCGTGGTTGTAGATGACGGCAGGAAAAGGCCCATCGCCCTCCGGCCTGTACAGATAGGCCTGGATCCGCAGGCCGCCGCTCGGATAGAAGACCTCCGTGTAGTTCGGCGCCGGCTGAACGCCGACCGACATCGTGACGCCGACGAGCATGACGGTCGCCGCGACGCCCGCACACCAGCGCTTGCGGCCGACGCGAGGGCGCGATTGTCTGCGAGTAGGCCCGAGAGAGGAGCCGACGGTCCGCGTAAAGGGCTCAGCCCGGACCGCTCGAGCTCACCTCGACGCGCGCCTCGTAGGCCGCCTGGCCCCCGGGGAAAGCCTTAGCCGCGGCGTCCGGCACGGCACGCCCACCGTTCGTGAGGGTGTTGATGCCGGCCCAGCCGTCGCGCATCCAGACGACGCCCGCCGGCACCCGATCGGTCACCTGAGCCCGGGCCTGCATCGCCCCACGGTCGTTGAAGATCCGGATCGCGTCGCCGTCGGCGAGGCTTCGGGCTGCCGCGTCGGTCGGGTTGATCCACAGCCGCGGCTCCGGATCGGCCTTGGCGAGGGTCGGCAGCGCTCGGCCGTGATCGTAGAACGCGTGGAAATGGGTCAGCGCGCGTCCCTGCCGGAAGAGGAGGGGATACCGAGCGGCGCGCTCGGGCTGGCGCGCGGCGTCCTCGGCGATCGGCTCGTACACCGGGAGCGACGGAAGCCCGAGCTGGGTCGCGCGCTCCGAGACGAACTCGACCTTGTGAGACGGCGTCGGGAATGTCAGGTCGGGGTGGGCGACGTGCGAGACGGCGAGCGCCCGGCGCCCGTCCTGGGCGCGCAGCTCGGCCGGCGTCGTGTGGCCGAGCGCGGGATGATCGAAGATCGCGGTGAGAAAGTCGTCCGTATCCTTCCACGGGAAGACGTCCTCGACTCCCAGGCGCTGCGCCAGCGCGTCCATCACCCAGATGGCGGGCCGCGCACCGCCACGCGCGGAGATCATCTGATCCATCAGATAGAGATGCGTGTTGGTGACCTTGAAGCCGGTTTCCTCGAGCCACGACGTGGCCGGCAGGACGACGTCGGCGTGGTGTCGCGAGGTGTCCTGCATGAACAGATCGTGACTGACCACGAGATCCATCCGATCGAGGGCGCGGGCCACGCGCGAGGCGTCGGCGAACGACGAGATCATGTTGGTGCCGAACAGGAGGAGCACCTTGATACGGCCGACGTCGAGGTCGTCGAGGATGCTGCTCATCTCGCTGATCATGTACGGACGGCCCGACGGTGGAACGGGCCGGCGCTCGCCGGCGTCGAGATTGCCCATGCCCATGCCGCTGCTCTGGGCCGCGTGACGGGGGCCGAGGCCGGCGCCCGGCTGGCCGAGCGCGCCGGTCAAGGCCGGCAGGCACGTGATCGCCCGCCCGGCCTGCCAGCCGTTGGCGCTCTTGTGCATCGAGGAGCCGCCGATCAGGATCATGCTCTTCTTCGTGGCGGCGTAGCGCCGGGCGAGCGCGCGGATGGCCGGCGCGGGCACGCCGGTCTCCCGCTCGGCCCATTCGGGTGAGTACTGGGTGACGTGAGCGGCCAGCTCGGAGAAG
>QHSM01000633.1 GCA_003221595.1 Candidatus Rokuibacteriota bacterium
GCAGCGATCCGGTTGCTCGCGCACACGATCGCGCCCAGATCGCGCAGCCCCTGCTCCTGCTTGTCGAGGCCCTGCGGATCCTGGTCGGTCCCGACGACGTGAGCGACCAGGGCCAGGCCCCGGCCGCGGCGCCGCGCCCGCGCCCGCGCCTCGTTGAACGCCGGGCGGAGCGCGCCGGTCGGATCGGGATGCGCGCAGTCGCCGAGAACCAGGTCGAGCAGAATCACCGAAACACTCGGATCGTCGCCCGCCTCGACGAGCGCGGCAT
>QHSM01000634.1 GCA_003221595.1 Candidatus Rokuibacteriota bacterium
GCTTGCGCGTGGCCACCGCGGCGCCGAGCACCGCGGCCGCCACCTCGGGGGACGCGGGCTTGGAGACGAGCAGCACGACTCGCGTGGCGGCGTCCGCCGCGAGAGCCTCGAGCGCCTGAAGCGTGGTGAGGCCGCCGATCGCGGCGTGGAGGTCACGGCCGCCGGTGCCGATGGCGTGAGAGACGCCGCCACCGAGTCGATGCACGAGGGTCGTCACTTCCTGGATGCCGGTTCCCGAGGCGCCGACCACGCCGATGGGCCCGCGACGAACGCGGTTCGCGAAGCCGAAGCCGACACCGTTGATGATCGACGTCCCGCACTCCGGCCCCATGACGAGCAGGCCGCGCCCGCGCGCCCGGCGCTTGAGCGCCGCCTCGTCGTCCAGCGAGACGCCATCGCTGAAGAGAAACACGTGCAGTCCGGCCGAGAGCGCCTGCTGCGCCTCGAGGGCGGCGTGAGCGCCCGGCACCGCCACGACCGCGATGCTGGCCGGCGCCGCGCGGCGCGCGGCGGCGCCGATCGTGCGCGGCATCATGTCATCGCGCGCGGGCTCGCCGTCGCGCCGCGCGCTCAGGAGCTCTTCGACTCTCGCCAGCGCGCGATGGGCGACCGTGTCGCTCTCCGCGCGAACGGCGACCAGGAGATCGGACGGCCCGGCCTCCGGCGCCTCCGATGACCACATGCCGGCCTCTTCCAGCATCGAGCGGCCCGACACCGTCCCCATCACGACCGCCGCATCGATCACGCCCCCGAGCTGTCGAGCCTGCTCGGCAATCTGCATGAGATCGATCGAGTCGAAGTAGGCGTTTCGTCGAACCGTCCACGCCAGTCGGGCGCTCATCCTCTTTGCTCGTTGCCTATCCCGTGCGAATCATGACGAAGCCGCGCCGTTGCAGCTCGTCGTAGACGTCGCCGTGCTCACGCCGCTCCGGATCGGTTGCGCCGCCCGGCGGCGCGAGGCGGCGGTCCAGCAGCACCTTGATGCCCGGCATGCCCGCGAAGACCGTGTCGAAGTAGCTGAACAGGTCGGGGCGGTCCCGAGCGACCACGACGATCACCCGCGCCATCCGCCCTCCCCGTCGGAAAGCTTTCCACCCGGCGCACACAGCCTCCAGGAAAGCGGCGCAAGTTTCAAGATTTTCTGAAGTGGCACTGCAAATGCTCGCTCAGTGGATAATGGAGACGCGCATGGCTCGACACCTCTTCCTGGTCGCCCACCATGAACCCGGCCTCTACGAGTATCTGCTTGAGCGCTTTCAGGGAGACTCGAACGTCGAGGTGATCCTCGATCGCCGCCGCGAGCAGCGCCGCCGCCGGGCCGAGCACGGAGGCCCGGAGCGCCGCCGCGTGGACCGGCGCACGCATCGCGAAGTCGACCTGGAGCTCCTGGTCCGCTCCCACGTCATCCTGACGCTCGGCAGCAACGGGGAGTCACCCCGCTCATCCTAGCCCGCGGACGTGTTGATTTTCTGATCAGCCGATAGCGGCCTGATCAGCTTCCGGCCAATTTCTGTAACCCCGCAATCCCTGCGGGTGCGCAAATTGTGCAATCGAACCGTCAAGTTGGGCCGGCGCCCCTCCCTGGTACTGGCCTTGCTCCGTAGCGAGGTCGTGAGCAGGCTCTCGGTCTATCACGAGATCATCGGCAAGTCCCGCCAGATGGCCGACATCTTCGCGCGCATCGGCAAGGCGGCGGCCGGCGACGTGAACGTCTGTATCCACGGGGAGAGCGGCACGGGCAAGGAGCTGATCGCGCGCGCGATCCATTACGCGAGCCCCCGCCGCGATCGTCCCCTGATCACGCTCGACTGCACGACAATTCCGGAAGGTCTCATGGAGAGTCATCTCTTCGGCCATGTGAGGGGCGCCTTCACCGGGGCGACAGAGCATCGGGATGGCGTCTTCGCGCTGGCCCACACCGGGTCGCTCTTCATGGACGAGCTGGGCGAGCTGAGCCCGCCCCTGCAGGCCAAGCTTCTCCGCGTCATCCAGACACGCGAGTTCTCCAAGGTCGGCGGAACGAAGGCGATCCGGACGGACATCCGGCTCATCACCGCGACCAACAAGGACCTCAAGGTCGCTGTCGAGCAGGGCACGTTCCGGGAGGATCTCTATTATCGCGTCGCGGTACTCATGATCAAGGTGCCTCCGCTCCGCGAGCGGCCGGAGGACGTTCACCACCTGGCCGACTACTTCCTGCGGCGATTCGCGGATCTCTACGGCAAGCCTGTCGCGAAGATCGCGCCCGCGACCCTCGAGCGGATGATCGCGTTCCCCTGGCCGGGGAACATCCGCCAGCTCGAGAACTCGATCGAGCAGGCCGTCGTTCTGGCCGAGGGGAGCCTGCTGACCGACGGAGCGCCGTCACATCATCAGGACTCTTCACCTGACCCGAGGCAACCGGACGGAGGCGGCCCGGCTTCTTCAGATCAGCGTTCGCTGCCTCCAGTACAAGCTGAAGGCGTACGGACTGCAGAATCTGCGCAGCGAGCGCGCAGTTTTGTAGCACCGGGCCCCGGATCGCCACTCTCTCGTGATGGAAAGCCGCACCGTCTCGCGTAGTTACGACGTTGGCCCTGTTCGTGCTCTGTGATCACGCCGCATTGAAACCAGCTCTCCGGTCCTCCCGAGGCTCGATCATGACCCTTCGCGACCTCCTCGCCCGCGATCCAGTGTGCCGCGACATCGTGGAGTACCTGATGCAGAACAACGACGCCGCCGACACGGCGCGCGGGATCGCCCAGTGGTGGATCCGGCGTGACGTCGCGGCCACGCAGGAAGCGCTGATGAAGCTCCAGGAATGGGGCGTGGTGCAGACGCACGTCGTGCAGGACCACACGTTCGTGTATGCCTATACGAAGCGAGCGGTCCTGCGTCAGTCGCTGGTGCGTTACCTCGGAGCACCCGCTCCCGGCTCGGCGAACTAGACCGTGTCACCGTCGTCGCTCGCCGAGTCCGTCGCCACGGCGTCCTGCCCGAGCCGCGTCTCCACGCGATGGGCTTGACGGACCCGTTGACGACGCTCGACGCCGAGCTCGAGAAGCAGCGCGCCGAGGACGCGACGAGCGGCCTCGGAGACCTTCTCGGGCGCGCGCCGGCCATGCGCGAGATCTTCGGGGTGGTGCGGCGGGTCGCGCGGGCCGACGTCACGGTGCTGATCCAGGGCGAGAGCGGAACGGGAAAGGAGCTGCTGGCGCGGGCCATCCACACGAACAGCTCACGGTCCGACCGCCCGTTCGTGGCGCTCAACTGCGGCGCGATCCCGGACTCCTTGCTGGAGGCCGAGCTGTTCGGCCACGAGAAGGGCGCCTACACGGGCGCGCACATCCAGCGCAAGGGCAAGCTCGAGCTGGCCGAGAGCGGCACGCTCTTCCTCGACGAGGTCGGCGAGATGAGCGCGCTCCTCCAGGTGAAGCTCCTGCGCTTTCTCCAGGAGCGCGTGATCGAGCGGGTCGGCGGTCGCGAGACGCTCCGGGTGGACGCCCGGGTGGTCGCCGCCACCAACAAGGATCTGAGGGCGGAGCTGCAGGCCGGCCGATTCCGCGAAGACCTTTACTACCGCCTCTCGGTGGTGAACCTGACGCTCCCGCCGCTGCGCGAGCGCGGCGAGGACGTGGTCC
>QHSM01000755.1 GCA_003221595.1 Candidatus Rokuibacteriota bacterium
GCGGCCGGCTCGCTCTTCATGTTCTGGGGCGGCGCCTGCAGCGGTACCAGCTGCACGGTCACGATGGACTCGCCGAAGACCGTCACCGCCACGTTCGCGCCCAACAAGGCGGACCTGATCGTGACGATGGCGAGCATGTCCTGGCCGGCGGCGACGCCGGGCACTCAGTTCAGCGCCGGAGACACCGTGCTGAACCAGGGCGGCGTGACCTCCGCCACGTCGACCACGCGCTACTACCTGTCGCTGGACACGGTGAAGGACGCCTCCGATCGCCTCCTCACGGGCACCCGGGCCGTCCCCGCGCTGGCTTTCGGAAGCAACTCGTCGGGCAACGTCGTCGTCACCATCCCGACCTCGACCCCGCTGGGGACGTACTTCCTCCTGGCCTGCGCCGACGACACGGCGCACGTCGTGGAGAGCAACGAGGCGAACAACTGCCTGGCGTCCACGACGACGATCTTGGTGACGCGCCCGGATCTGCTCGAGACGTCGCTGTCGGCGCCGCCGCCATCTGTGGTGCGCGGCACCAGCTTCTCGGTGACGGACACCGTACAGAACCAGGGCGGGCTGGCGGCCGGCGCCTCGACGACCCGCTACTTCCTCTCGACGAACCAGGTGAAGGACGGTAACGACCGTCTCATCGGCTCGCGTTCGGTCCCCGCGCTGGAGGTGACGCAGACGTCGACGGCCACGGCCACCGTCACCGTCCCCTCGAACATGACGCCCGGCGCCTACTACCTGATCGCCTGCGCCGACAACGTGGGAAATGTCACGGAGATCGACGAAACCAACAACTGCCTCGCGTCGGACACCACCGTGCAGGTGACGGCGCCGTAGCGCTCCGAGGAAGAGCCATGAAAGCCCCGACACTCGTGAGAGCCGCGGTCATCCTGGCCTTCGTGCTGGTGTTCGCCGGGTCGGCGATCGCGGTGCCCGTCAAGGTCGAGATCCCGAAGGAAGGATGGTCGATCGCCTTCGACTCGCCTTCCCTGTCGCAGCAACAGGAGTCGAAGGGCGACGGCGAATACGCCTTCAAGGCGAACTCCGGGCGCTTCAATCTGTCGCTCTTCGTCGAGAAGCCCGCCGGCGCGGGGCAGACCCATCGGGACTGCTACGAATTCTACTGGTCTCAGGCCGGCCGCAATCCCATGATCGCCAGGGACTCGGTGGTGAACTCGGAAACGCCGAAGTACGTGCGGGTGCAGTACGACATCGTCACGGAGTTCCAGGGGCAGCCCATCCGCCAGAGACACGTCCACTACTTCTTTGCCTTTCGAGGCAAGTGGGTCGACGTGCACATCTCGGTCATCGTTCCGACCAAGGAAGACGAGGAGATCTTCGCGGCCTTCGATCGTAGCCTGCGCTACGGATCGTGACCTCGCCCCCCGCGAGCTCTGGCTAGACGCCGCTCAGGAGCCGGCCGAACCCGCTGATCGACTCGCGGACACCGGCCAGGTCGAGGGCGCGCCAGAGCGAGGCCTGGTTCGACGAGATGACAGGCTTGCCCAGGTCTCGCTCGAGCACCTCGAGCACGCCGACCGTCGGCAAGCCGGTGCCGCTCAGCAGCACGGCGTCGGCGCCCGGCGCGTCGGCTTCGCGCGCGAGCCGGTAGGCGCGCTCCTCGCTCTCGTCGTAGATGTTCTCGACGTTGGCCAGCCGCCGGTAGCCGACGATCTGGAACCCGGCCGCCTCCCAGTACGCCTTGCCCAGCGCGCTGATCGCCTCAGGATAGGGCGTCCCGAGGGCGAGCTTCTTGACGTGCAGGTGGCGGAGCGCGGCCAGGATCGCCTGGGCCGCGGTGAGGGCGCGCGTGCCCGTGAGCTCGGCGATGCGCTCCGAGAGCGTTTCTTCGTTCTTGAAGCCGTTGGCGTAGCTCGCCGCGGTGAAGGCGAGGACGACGACGGCCGGGTTCACCGCCGCCAGCGTGCGCGCCGGACCGGGCAAGGAGTCCACGTAGGCGCGGGTCCTGTCCTCCATCCCGGCCGGGGCGCCCGGCGCGCTCGCCGACGCGGTCGAATCGAGGCGCGCGAAGTGAATCGACACACCCTGGGGCGCCATCCGGTAGAGCTCGGGCTCTACCGTGGGGTTGCCGGGCGGTACGAGCACGCCGATCCGAGTGCGCCAGCCGAGCATGGCTCGCCGTCATATTCGCCCAATATTGCCCCTATCGCTAGTGTCCATCGAGCGAATCTCCCCTTGGGGTGCCACCCGAATCATTGTTTGTCGCGCCTTTGCGCGCACGCTATTTCTGGATGATGAGAAGTGCTCGTCCTCGGGCGCGCTCGATTGGCGCCCTCGGGCTCGTCGTCCTCCTCGCCGGCTGCGGCATGTCGTGGGAAGCGAGGGGGGCGTTCGAAATGGGGTGGCACAACATGAACGAGAACGCCTTGCGCGAGGCGCTCGCCAACTTCCGCGACGCGGCCAGGCTCTCGCCCGATTCGGCAGAAGTGCAGCTGGCGCTCGGGGAAGTCGCGGAGATCCTCGGCGAGTTCGATCAGGCGCTGAGCGCCTACCAGGCGGCGGCTCGGCGGTCCCCTTCACCGGAGACCTGGGCTCGCGTGGGCCACATGGCCGACCGGATGGGAAATGTGGACCTGGCGATCCAGGCGCTCGAAGGCGCGTACGGCCCGTGGCGCCAGCATGCGTGGGCCGGGCTCAAGGTCGGCACGGTCACGTTCGGCATATGTACGGGGGCGGTCTGGCCGGCCGTCTGGATGATGTGGACGCACTGCGTGCCGGCCGCCAGCAAGTACGGAAACGCCACCTTCAACGCCTCACGCGAGCGAGTCCCCGAAGAGGTCTTCAGCATCCTGGTCGAGGCGACGCAGCGTGAGCGGGCCCTTTTCCTCGCGCGCGGGCGCAACTGGCTCCGCGACGGCGC
>QHSM01000756.1 GCA_003221595.1 Candidatus Rokuibacteriota bacterium
AGGTCGATCAGCACGAGCGCGAAGCGCTCCCGGCGGATGCGACGCAGACCCTCGCCGCCGGTCGCGGCGACGGCGACCGAGTATCCCTCGCGCTCGAGGAAATCGCTCAGGTAGAGTGCGGTTTCGGGGTCGGCGTCGACGACCAGGATCGCATCCTGCTCGCCCATTCTCTGAGCCTATCACCACCCGGCAATGAGCAGGCCGTTCTGCAGAAGCACGAGGACGAGCCACGCCAGCTGCACGCCGACGAAGATCACCAGCCCCCGCTCACGTCCGGCCCGCATGTGCGCCCGGTACTCGAAGATCGCGCCGAGCAGCGCGATCACGGCGAACGCGGGTGAGTAGTACTCGACGAGCAGACCGTACGTCCGCGCCAGGCCGCCGGCAAAGCTCCAGAGCACGTACGCGGCGAGCCACCGGGAGACGATGGACACGACGACGGAGCCGCGCGATCCCGATTTGCCGAGGAGCCGGGCGAGCGCGACGGTGGCGACGCCCAGGAGGAAGAGGACCCCGAGCGTGACGAGCGTCCAGCGAGTCACTCCCGCTCACCGCCGACGACGATGAGACGCACGAGCCACACGAGCGCGGGAGTCTAGCGCCTCGATCCGACGGTGTCAACCGCAACGTATTGACACTACAGGAGATTTCGCCCTATGATCGCTAGATGGCACCCGCCCGCCCCGCCTCCGTCTCGACTCTTCTCAGCATGACGGGGTTCGGACGGGCCGAGGCGACCGGCGACAGCGTGACCGTAACGGCCGAGGCTCGCTCCGTCAACCATCGCCATCTCGACATCGCGCTTCGCCTGCCGCGAGCGCTCGCGGCCTTCGAGATGGACGCGCGCCGGATGATCCAGTCCCGCCTCGAGCGCGGGCGGATCGACGTGGCCGTGCAGCTCGGACCAGCGCCCGGACAGTCCGCCCAGCAGGTCGCCGTCGACGCCACGCTCGCCGCGCAGTACGTCGCGCAGGCTCGGGACCTGGGCCGCGCCGTGGGGCTCGGCACCGACGTGTCGCTCGCGTGGGTGCTCGAGCGTCCGGGCGTCGTGCACATGCAGGAGGCCGAGACGCCCGCCGGCGGGCTCGCGTGGCCCGTTCTCGCGGACGTGCTCGGCCGGGCGCTCGACGAGCTCGTGGCGTGCCGCGCGACCGAGGGCGAGGCCCTCGGCGCCGAGTTCCGCGCGCTCCACGCCGCCCTTCGCGCGCAGGTCGACGTCATCGCGGCGCGCACGCCGGCGGCGCTGGCCCGCTACCAGGAGCGCCTCCGCGAGCGGATCGCCGCGCTCCTCGGCGAGGTCGTCGTCGACGAGGGGCGCCTCATGACCGAAGTGGCGATCTGGGCCGACAAGACCGACGTCCGCGAGGAGATGACGCGGCTGCGCGCGCACCTCGACCAGCTCCTCGTGCTCCTCGACAAGGGCGGCCCGGTCGGCCGGGCGCTGGACTTCCTGATCCAGGAGCTGAATCGCGAGGTCAACACGATCGGGTCGAAGGCCGACGACCTCGAGCTCAGTCAGGCGGCGCTCGCCGCCAAGGGCATCATCGAGAAGATGCGGGAGCAGGCGCAGAACATTGAATAATCGCGCGAACGGCGGGAGCGGATCGGTGACGCACCTGGTGAACGTGGGGCACGGCAACGTCGTCGTGGCCGAGCAGATCGTGGCGATCGTCGCGCTGGACTCCCTGCCGGTGAAGCGCCTGATCGAGAGCGCCAAGGGCAGCACGAAGCTGGTCGACGCCACGAACGGACGGCGCACGCGCGCGGTCATCGTGACGGGCAGCGACCACCTCATCCTCTCGTCGCTCGAGCCGGCCACGCTGGCGCAGCGGCTGGTGACCGAGCGGGGCGCGGCGGGTGATTAGCCGTCGCGGCACGCTGTTCGTCGTCTCGGCGCCGTCGGGGGCCGGCAAGACGACGCTGTGCCGCGAGATCCGGCTGCGGCTGCACGACCTGGCCTACTCGGTCTCGGTCACCACGCGATCGCCGCGGCCGGGCGAGGTCGACGGCACCGACTTTCGGTTCGTCGGAGAGGCCGAGTTCCGGGCGATGCTCACGCGCGGGGAGTTCGCCGAGTGGGCGACCGTGCACGGCAACCTCTACGGCACGCGCGCGCGCGCCCTCGAGGAAGCCCTGGGCGGCGGGCGCGACGTGCTGCTCGACATCGACACGCAGGGGGCGGCGCAGCTCCGGGCGCGGTACCCGGACGCGGTGCTGATCTTCATCCTGGCCCCGTCGGTGAAGGAGCTGGAGCAGCGGCTCCGCGAGCGGCGCTCCGACGAGGACGCCGACATCGAGCGCCGCCTGCGGCGGGCGCGCGAAGAGATCGTTCTGTGGCGGCAGTACGATTACCTCATCGTGAATCGCGATGTGAAGGAGGCCCTCGATCAGCTCGAGTCGATCATCCTGGCCGAGCGCTGTCGCGTCACCCGTCTCGGCCTCACCTTGCCCGATCTGGAGGTACGGAATTGATGGCATTCCCCTCGCTTGAAAGCGCGCTGAACAAGGTCTCGAACCGGTATCTGCTCGTCGTCCTGGCCGCGAAGCGCTCGCGTCAGCTCAACCGCGGCGCCGCGCCGCGCGTGGACAGCCGGCACAAGAAGCCGACCAGCGGCGCCCTGGAGGAGATCGCGGCGGCCAAGGTCGAGTACCGCGTCAAGGAAGCCGACGACACGCCCAAGACATGAGCCTCGACGGGCGTGAGCTGATTCTGGGCGTCACCGGGTCGATCGCGGCCTACAAGGCGGTCTACCTGCTGCGCGAGCTCGGCCGGCTCGGCGCCGGCGTCACGGTCTGTCTGTCCGAGCACGCGCGG
>QHSM01000757.1 GCA_003221595.1 Candidatus Rokuibacteriota bacterium
GCCGAAAGTGGGGGTCGACGCCGAACTCTTCGCGAAAGCGCTCGTACGTGACGATGCTGTGCGTCGTCAGCTCGATACCCAGGCGGTTCGCGTACTGGTGGCGGATGCCGCCGCTCGCGAGGGCCGTCGAGCCGGAGCACACGGTGTCACGCTCGAGGACGACCACCCGGCCGGCGCCCAGCCGCGCCAGATGGTACGCGGTGCTCACGCCCATGATGCCAGCGCCCACGATCACGACCTCAGCGGATTCCGTCATCGATCGGCCTCCCGAGCGCTGCTTTGACCCGCGACGCCGTCACGGGGAGACGGCGCGCCGCCGCGGCGCCGACCGCGCAGGCCACGGCGTTGGCGACCGCCGCGCCGACTCCGGACGTTCCGGCCTCCCCGGCGCCCTTCACGCCGAGGGGATTCGATGGCGCCGCCACTTCCTCGATCAACAGCTCGACGGCCGGCGCGCCGTCGGCGGTCGGCATCGCGTAGTCCATGAAGGTGCCGGTCAAGAGCTGGCCGCTCTCGTCGTAAACAAGCTCCTCCAGCGTCGCGTGGCCGAGGCCCTGGACGACCGCGCCCACCAGCTGACCCTCGACGATCGTCGGATTGATCGCGCGCCCGACGTCGCACAGGACGAAGTGCGTCTCGGGCTGGACCCGGCCCGTGGTGACGTCGACGCCCACCACGGAGAGATGCACGCCGAACGAGCCGACGGCACGGGTGGCTTCGTGACGCCACTCGGCTTCGAGCGGGCGGCCGGCGAGCGCCGCGATCGCGCGCAGCGAGATGCGGCGATCGGGCACGCCGCGCACGAGCGCCGCGCCGTCCTCCAGCGCGATGTCGGCCGGGCTCGCCTCGAAGTGCGCCGCCGCGATCGCGACGATCTGCTCCAGGAGCCGCGTGGACGCCCCGTGCACGGCGCTGCCCGCCATCACCGCGGAGCGGCTGGCGGAGCTGCCGACCCCGTGAGGCATCCAGTGCGTGTCGCCCAGGTGCACGGCGATATCCGCCGGCGGCACCTGCAGCACCTCGGCGCAGACCTGGGCGAGCGTGGTCGGGAGCCCCTGTCCCAGGGCCGTCGCCCCCGCGGCCACCACGATCGTTCCCTCGGCGGTCAGGGTTGCCCTCGCGCTCTCGAACGGACCGGTCCCGGACGTCTCCACGACGGCCGCCAGCCCGACGCCGAATCTCACGTCGCCGCCCGCGGCATTGCGCTCGCGACAGGCCGCCAGTCGCGCCTCGTACCGACCGGCCTTCAATGCCTGCTCGAACATCTCGCCGAAGTCCTCGCCCGTGAAGTCGGCCTCCCGCCCCGTGACGGCCGAGGCCACGGTGCTGACCGTGTACGGCGCATCGTTCGGGCCGTGGAGATTGCGGCGACGAATCTCGGCGGGGTCCAGTCCCAGGCGCGACGCGAGCAGGTCGACGATCCGCTCGCGCACGAACGTGCCCTCGTAGAACCCGGGCGCGCGCACGGTGCCCGTCGGCGTCTTGTTCGTCATGACGCAGGAGACGCGGCAACGGTAGCTGGGCCACCGGTACGGGCCGGGCAGATAGGACGCGGTGAGCCGTGCCGCCCAGACGCCGTGCGTGCGCAGGTAGCCGCCCAGGACGTTCACGAGCGTGGCATCGAGCGCCAGCAGCCTCCCGCGCTCGTCGGCGCCGGCCACGACCGACCATTGCTGCTCGCGTGAGTGATTGATCGTGAGAAAGTGCTCGCGCCGATCCTCCACCCACTTGACCGGCCGCTCGAGGCGCCTGGCCAGGAAGGGTACCAGGAAGTCCTCGGGATAGAATTCGCCGCGCGCGCCGAAGCCGCCGCCGGCGTCCGACTCCACGAAGTGGATGCGCGCCTCATCGAGCCCCAGCATGAGGCCCAGCGTCTGCCGATTGAAGTAGGGCACCTTCGTCGTGCCCCACAC
>QHSM01000758.1 GCA_003221595.1 Candidatus Rokuibacteriota bacterium
CGCCGACGTCGCCCAGCGTCGTGGTCCAGGAGTCGGCCACGTTGCCGTCGGGAAACAGGACCGGGCCGCCCGGCCGCTCCGCGTCCGCCGCCTCGACGAGCGCCGGCAAGACGTCGTAGTCGATCTCGACCAGCTCGCGCGCGTCGACGGCGGTGGCGCGGTCGGCCGCGACGACGACCGCGACCGGCTCGCCCGCGTAGCGGACGGTGTCGCGGGCGAGCGGGGGCTGGAGATAGCCCGCGTGCTGCGGTTTCGCGCCCTGGCGGATGGGAATTGTCGGCACGCCGGCGAGGTCCGCGCCCGTGACGCAGGCGAGCACGCCGGGCAGCGCGAGGGCCCGGCGCCCGTCCACGCGGCGCACGCGCGCGTGGGCGTGCCGGCTCCGCACGACGACCGCGTGCACCATCCCGGGCCGGACGACGTCG
>QHSM01000759.1 GCA_003221595.1 Candidatus Rokuibacteriota bacterium
CTCGGCCGGGAGGATCCACATGAACGGGAGGCCGTCGCGGCGCGCTTGAAGACCGCGCCGATCTCGGCTAAAGAGACTCTACCAAGAGAAAGGAGCCCGTCATGCTGGTCGTCGACGCGCAGATCCACATCTGGAGGAACAACAAGCCGACGAATGCGAACCATCGTCAGGTGACCGATTTCACGGCCGCCGACGTGCTGAAGGAAATGGACGAGGGCGGC
>QHSM01000760.1 GCA_003221595.1 Candidatus Rokuibacteriota bacterium
CTTCTTGCCCATGACGCCGCCCTTGGCGTTGATCTCCTCGACGGCCATCAGCACAACGTCCCGCAGCGACACCTCGCTGATGGCCATCGTGCCCGAGAGCGAGTGCAGGACACCGATCTTGACCGTGTCCTGCGCCCTCAGAATGTTGGGAAACCCGAGGCCGGCGCCGAGCGCCGTCCCTGCCGCGAGCGAGCCCTTGAGGAAGCCGCGACGTGAGATCTCTGCCATACCGTCTCCTTTCGCCGAGCGGTGGTTGGTCTCGATCGCGGCGTCATTGGCGCGTCGTCCGCGGGCGGCGCTGGCCGCGGCTGGTGCCCCGGGAGAGCAAGGGCCGTACCGGAGGGTCTCGGTGCGTCTTTACAGGATGTTACGAGGACATCGAATGACGGTAATGCTCAAACCGTAGGCACATCCGAGGCAACTGACTCCGACACGAGCAGCGCGCGGGCGATCTCCACCATGGGGCGCCGGGTGTCCATCGCCGCGCGGCGAAGCCGATGGAACGCCTCGTCCTCGGAGAGGTGATAGCGCGCCATCAGTCGCCCCTTCGCCCGCTCGATCACTTTCCGATCCTCGAGCGACCGCCGTAGCTCGCGCGTCTCGCGGAACCGCGCGACAGCCAGGTCGATGACCGGAGCCAGCTCGGCCGAGCGGAGAGGCTTGAGCAGGAAGCTCATCACGCCGGCGGTGCGCGCGCGATCGACCAGATCCTGCCGGGTGTGGCTCGTGAAGAGCACCACCGGGCAGCCGGCGTCGATCACGTTCCGGGCTGCGTCGACACCGTCTCCGTCGGGAAGGCCGACGGCAAAGACGGCGACGTCGGGACTCGTCCGTCGCACGAGAGCGAGCGCATCGACGCAACGCACGGCCTCGCCGACCACGGCGCCTCCGCCCGCCCAGATCGCGGCGCGGAGCGCCGCTCGCGAGCGCTCGTGATCGTCGAGAATCGCGACCCGCCATCGCGGGTCGGACTTCTGCTCCTCACCCGCCATGGCCAGTCGCTTCGCAAGCGCAGTGCCAGACCCGGGCCCACAAAAATCAGCCGCTTAGCGCGTCGCGATCGAGGGAGCCTGCTCAGCGACGCGGCACGTTCACCGAGCCTGCCGCTTTCAAGGGCAGCGCTCGGATTCGCCCTTACAATGGCGCCATGTCGGAGGTCGTCCTCTCCCGACGGGCCGTTCTGCTCGGACTGTGCTCGCTCGCCCTCGGTTCCTTGTTCCCGACGCGAAGCGCGACGGCCGCCGCCCTGGCGGCCCGTACCGTCGACTACCGCGTCGACGTCTTGATGCTCTGGGGCCTGATCCGCTATTCCGTCAGCGGGAGCATGGTCGAGGAGATCGACGCCGGGGCCGGACGCTATCGCGTGCTCATCACGGGCAGCGGCACCGCCGTGTCTTCCCGCGTCGAAGCCCGGGGCCTGATCGACGACGGGCGCTGCCGCCCCCTGGAGACGAAGAGCGTCCACTCCATGGCGGGCCGACCGAGCTCGCTCTCGATCACCTATGACTACGCGCGCGGCCGCGTGGACTACCATGCGGTCGGACACACGCTGCTCCGCGGCCGGCGCCGGCAGGTGGACGACGTGGTGCTCCTCCCTCCGGGCCGGCACGTCGACGACGCGCTCTCCGCCAGCCTGAACTTCGCCGCAGGACGTCTCGAGCAGGGCTCGGACGGGGCGTATGAAATAACCGTCCTCCGTCGAACGCGACCCGCCGGCGAAGGGCCGGACGACGTCACGCCCGGCGCCTATCGCGTCGAGGTCGTGCCCGTGCGCTTCAATGTCGAGCCCGATCTGCGCACCGGCAAGCTGGTCGCCCAGGTCGATATGTCCCGCTGGTCCTCCTGGGCCCGCGCCGACCAGCCCGCCCGCCTCGTCTTCACCGCCGACCGCCGCCTGGAGTCGATCGACTCGCGCCTGATCTACGGCAGCGCGATCCGGATGCAGCTCACGAGCCTGGCCTAGAGCCCGGCCAGCGTCATGAGGCTCCGCGCGCCGGGTCCGGGGGTGATGATCTTCGCGATCACCTCGGCGATCTTCCTTGCCTCGCCGGTGCGCGGTCTCACCGATTCGCGCTACAGCACCCTGGTCAGCGAAGCCCTGTTCCGTCACGGATCCTTCGTCCTCGATGAATGGTTTGGCGATCGGGCCAACCTTCCGTACCAGGTCGAGACGGTCGGAGGGCATGTCTACTACTGGTATCCCCCCGGTGGGCCGGTCCTGGCGACACCATTCGTTTGGGTGTTGGCGCAGCTGGGGCTCTCGGCCGTGGGACACGGCGGAAGCTACGACTCGGGCCGCGACAGGATCGTTCAGGCCGTGCTGGCGGCGCTCCTCATGGGGTTGCTCGCGGTGATTTTCCTCAAGACGGCGCTGCCGATCCTTCCCCCTCGGTGGAGCTTTATCGTGGCACTGGCGGGTTCGCTGGGGACGCAAGTCTGGAGTACCGCCTCGCGCGTGCTCTGGAGCGACACGTTCCTGGTCCTGATCCTCGGCGCGGTGGTGTGGCTACTGGTCTTGCACGAGACGAAAAGGCGGCATCTTTCAGCCCCGCTTCT
>QHSM01000761.1 GCA_003221595.1 Candidatus Rokuibacteriota bacterium
CGTGGCGGAGTTCATGGACCAGGCGGCGACCGACATGAACGCGCAGATCACCAAGATCAAGGCGACCGGCGGCGACACGCTCTTCCTGACGACGGCCGTCGAGCAGATCACCCTGGTGATGAAGCAGGCGCAAGAGCAGCGCCTGACGCGCAAGATCGTCACGACCGGCGGCAGCTCGTCGCCCACGCAGCTCATCAAGCAGGCGGGCGCCGCCGCCGAGGGTAGCTATCACATCGTGTTCTTCATGCCGTGGTTCCCGGAGGCCATGCCCGACGGCAAGCTCGCCAAGGCGTTCGTCGACGAGTGGGCCAAGCGCGGCCATCCGTTCGAGGGGCTCACCGAGGGGTTCCGCGGCCACGACGGCATCGCCACCATCGCCGAGGCGATCCGGATCGCCGGCAAGGACGAGCCCAAGGCCGTGCGCGACGCCCTGTGGAAGGTGAGCCTCATGGGCGTGAACGGCCCGATCAAGTTCGAGAAGGACGGCCCCGCCGGCAAGGAAAGCGGTCAGAGCCAGCCGAGCATCTTCGTCGTCCAGATCCGCGAGGGCAAGGTGGCGCTCCCCGACTTCCTCGCGAAGAAGTAGCGCGCGCGCCCGGATGGCAGAGCTTCTTCAGCACCTGGTGAACGGCCTGGTGCTCGGCGGGACGTACGCCCTGCTGGGCATCGGGCTCACCCTCATTTTCGGCCTCATGAACGTCGTCAACTTCGCCCACGGTGAGTTCTACACGCTGGGGGCGTACGTGGCGTTCGCCGCGCTCGCGTGGGCCGGCGTCCATTTCTTCGTGGCGCTGCTGATGGCGATCGCCGCCGGCGCCGCGCTCGGCTGGCTCTGCGAGGTCACGCTGCTCCGGCCGCTCCGGAGCGAGTCGATCGACACGACCATGCTGGTGATGATCGGCGTCTGGATCGCCCTGCAGAACGGCGAGCTGCTGGTCTGGGGCGGGGTCGCCAAGTCGATTCCGCATCCCTTCCCCACCGCGCCGCTGGTGCTGGGGCCGGTGGCGATCGCGCCGCTGCGGATCTTCGTGCTCGTGCTGGCTGCGGCTCTCATCGCGGCCTCGTGGCTCTTGATCCAGAAGACGAAGCTCGGCCGGGCGATGCGCGCGACCTTCCAGGACCGCGACACCGCGGCGCTCATGGGCGTGGGCATCGGGCGCATCCACGCGGCCACCTTCGCCTTCGGCTCCGGGCTCGCGGCGGCCGCCGGCGCCCTGCTCGGGCCGGTCTTCCTCGTCTACCCGTCGATGGGCGACCTGGCGTCGCTGAAGGCCTTTTCAGTGGTGATCCTGGGCGGACTCGGCAACCTGCCCGGCGCGACGCTCGGCGGCCTCCTGCTCGGTATCGTCGAGGAGCTGGGCGCCGGGTACATCTCGTCCGGCTACCGCGACGCCGTGGGCTTCGTCATCATCATTCTCGTCCTGCTGTTCCGCCCGTCCGGGCTCTTCGCGCGCCAAGAACGCATCGCATGACGCACGCCGGCGGCTGGCTCCTGGCGGCGGCTGCGCTCACGCTGCCGCTGTGGCTTTCGAGCGCGTATCACCTGCACGTCGCGATCATGGCCGGTATCTTCGGCGTGCTCGCGCTCTCGCTGAACCTGCTCCTCGGCTTCACCGGCCAGCTCTCGCTCGGCCACGCGGCGTTCTTCGGTATCGGCGCCTACACCTCCGCGCTCCTGACCCTGAAGGGCGAATGGTCGTTCTGGCCGGCGCTGGCGGCCGCCGTCGCGCTGGCGGGCGCCGCGGGGTGGCTCGTCGGGCGCCTGTCGCTGAAGCTCCGCGGCGCGTACTTCGTGCTGGTCACGATCAGCTTCGCGGGCGTCATCTCGCTGGTGAGCGTCAACTGGATCGAGCTGACCAACGGCCCGCTCGGCCTGCCCGGCGTGCCGGCGCCGGAGCTTTTCGGGTGGTCGCTTCGCAGCAAGACCGCCTACTACTACCTGGTCCTCGCCGCCATCGCGCTCTCGTATCTGGTGTGCGCGCGCCTGGTGAAGTCGCGGATCGGCCGCGCCTTCGTGGCGCTGCGGGAGAACGAGCCGCTCGCGGAGTCTGTCGGCGTCGACGTGACGCACTATCTCGTGCTCGCCGCGGTCGTCAGCGCAGGCATGGCCGGCCTGGGCGGAAGCCTCTACGCGCATTACACGCGGTTCGTGAGCCCGGAAGTATTCCTGTTCACCTACACCGTGACGATGGTGGTCATGGTCGTCGCCGGCGGCAAGGGCACGCTGGCCGGTCCGCTGGTAGGCGCGGCCCTGTTCACGGTGCTGCCGGAGGCGCTGCGCGCGGCCGC
>QHSM01000762.1 GCA_003221595.1 Candidatus Rokuibacteriota bacterium
GGTTCATGACTCGCTCCGCCTCGCCGTGCCGGTCGCGCTCCGCCTCGGTTGAGTAGGCCGGCGAGATGATCGGCGCGACCGGACGATCGACCGGCGGGAAGCGCGCCGGTTCGGCGCCGGGAGCGCCGACGGCACAGAATGCGGCCGCCCATGCCGCGACGACGACGCGAGCCGATCGGATCCACTTCCCGCGGCGCCCGGGTACGACGGCGCGCTTCGGCGCGTTGCGAGCGCCGTGGCCGGCGAGATCATCCACGCGGGGTCTCGCGTCGCCGCGCCGCCAGCAGCACCGCGACGATCGTCATGCTGTCGACGATCTCGCCTTCGAGCACCATTCGGAGCACCGCGTCGAACGGGAAGGCGCGAACGTCGATGAACTCGGTCTCGTCCGGGGTCGTGTCCGTGCGATAGAGGCCTTCGGCCAGGAACAGGTGGGCCGTCTCGTCGACCACGCTCTTGCTCGTGTGATACGTGCTCACGTGCGCGAGGTGGTGTGCCCGATGGCCAGTCTCCCAGCGAGCTCCCGCTGAGCCGCCTGTTCGAGCGTCTCACCCGCGTGCACGCCCCCGGTCGGCATCTCCCAGGTCGGACGCCCCGCGACGTAGCGGTATTGCCGGACGAGCAATACGGTGTCGGGATCGACGAACGGCAACAGGCCGACGCAGTGACCGCAGGTCACCACGCCATAGACCGTGGTCCGGCCATCGGGTAGCGCGACGAGGTCGTCACGCACCGAGATCCACTTGTTCGCGTAGACGGGCCTCGACGATAGCGTCCGCCAGGCAGTCTCGCTCTTTCGGGTCACCGCCGCCAGCTCGCCAGGAAGCGACGAGTCTGGCACGCCGCGGTCGTGTTGCCGGTGCCCAGCGTCGTCCGCAGCCGCTCGAGGTCGTCGGGCGTGTCGACATCGAACCACGACGGCAGGCAAGCGGCGCGCAGGCCAGCGGCAGCGGCGCGACGCAGCGTGACCGCGAGCACGTCCGACGTGCTCCACGGCACGGCGTCGAAGAGCTCGCGGTGGGCGAGACGCACGCCGATCAAGTAGTACCCACCATCCTCTGTCGGCCCGAGCACGACGTCAGGCCCCGGTCCGCTCAGGCAGCGCACCGCTTGCTGCAGAAAGTCGCCGGGAAGGGTTGGGGTGTCGCTGTCGACGGCAATGGCGCCGGCGTGGCCGGCGGCGAGCAGACACGCGAGGGTCGCGTGTAGTCGCGCGCCGAGATCGGCGCCGTGCTGCGCGACGAGCGAAAAGCCCGGCGCGAGCTCATCGAACTCGGCGCGCGCATCGTCGGGAGTGTAGGCGATCACCGGCTGCACATCCACGAGCGAGCCCACCGCGGCGATCTTGTCGAGCAGAAAGCACCGGTAGAGGGCAGCGGCTTCTGTCGCGAGCAGCGGGGGGCAGAGCCGCGTCTTCACCGTTCCGGGTCGGGGCGCCTTGGCCATGATCGCCACCGCGACATCCTTCGACGTCGACGACACGGCTCAGAGGCTCCAGAGCCGCCCGCAGCCTCGGCACGGGTCCGGAGGCGTGTCACTCTCGAAGTCGGTGCGGAATCGCTGGTAGCGCTCGCCATCCCAGATCGCCTCGAAGCGCTCCGTGA
>QHSM01000763.1 GCA_003221595.1 Candidatus Rokuibacteriota bacterium
CGCGTTCACCTCACCGGCTTCCGCCGTGACGTTCCCGAGGTCATGGCCGCGCTCGACGCGCTCGTGCTCCCGTCGACCCGCTCGGAAGCAACGTCGCAAGTGATCCCGCAGGCGCTCGCGGTCGGCACGCCCGTTGTGGGCTCGAACGTCGGCGGCATTCCCGAGCTGGTCCGGGACGGCGAGACCGGTCGCCTCGTTCCGCCCGGCGACTCAGGCGCGCTTGCCGCCGCGATCCTGGCCTCGCTCCGTGAGCCCGAGAGATCACGCGCGATGGCGCGCGCCGGCCAGGCGATGATCCTGGCGCAGTACACATTCGATGCGGCGATGGAGCGGACCACGGCGGTGTATCGCGCGCTCCTCGAGAGCTAGCTCCGCGGGCATCGCTCGCTCGCGGGCCGTGCCGAGAAGCGCCGCAGGTCGGCCTTTTCGAGACGGTCCGCGGCGTCGATCGCGAAACCCGCGGCGTTCACGAGGCGCTCGGTCTCACGGTTGGGACGGCAGCCGCCGCTGAGCCGCGTCCAGATGGGCTGCACCCGATCCTGGAACGCCGCCTTCCATCGCCTTCGCGAGCGGACGTGCTCGAGCATGCGCAGCTGCCCGTCGGGGCGGAGCACGCGCTTGACCTCGACGAAGCCGCGCGCGGGATCGGGCACGCTGCAGAAGACGAAGCTGCTGACGACCGTGTCGAAGACCCCATCGCGAAACGGAAGCGCCTCCGCGCTCGCCTGCACCAACCGCGAGCCCGGGATTCGCCGCCTGGCGCGCGCGAGGGAGGCGCGCGCGGGGTCGAGCCCGATCACCCGCGCGCCCGGTCCGTAGAACCGGAGCCCGCGACCCGTCCCGCAGCCCACGTCGAGGGTGCGTCCCCGCGCGCCGGCCGCGAGCCACCGCCGAAAGGGCGCGAGCCCGGTGCGCTCCATCACCGCGCAGAGCCCGTCGTAGAGCCACGGAATCTGCTCGACGCCGCGCACGCGCCTCAAGCCTCCGGGAACACGACCAGAGCGCCCGTGTAGTTGTGGAAGAAGTTTCGCCGGCCGACCGGCGCGAACTCGCCGTTGCCGAAGAATCCGATCAGCGGGAAGTCGCCGAGCCGCTCGCGGATCAGCGTCACGTCGTGGTCGGGGACGCCGAAGAGCCCGCGCCCGCGGCCGGCGCAGTCGAAATAGCAGCCGAAGGCGGGCCGCCGGCCGTTCAGCCTTGCCGCCACGTCGTCGAGCATCGACCGCAGATCGTCCCGGGACGCCTCGGCGTCGCGGATCTGGAACTGCACGGTCTGGCCCACCCGCACGCGCTCGGCGACCGCCAGCGCCCCGCTCGCCTGATCGGCGCCGACGAGGTTGCGCACGAGGAAGTCGCCCCGCTCGAGCGGGGACTTGGCGGGGTCCATGGCCAGGCCGGCGAAGACGCCGGCGCGCTGGATCCGCGTCTCGGCGCCCGGCAGCGAGCGAATCGCCTCGCTGAGCATCTCGAGCGCCGGGCGATTTGCGATCCGGTGAATCACGTTGGCCTCGGCGCGCGTGATGACAAACGGCTCGCCGATCGGCGTACACCCCTGCGCCACGCCGATGACTGGCTGGAGCCCGGAGAGGGCGACGCCGGCCAGCGCGCCGCAGGCGGCGTCCGTGTTGTAGAGCTCGAACATCGTCGTGCCCGCGGCGACCGCGCCGAGCACCGGCACGAAGCCAAGCGCCTCGTGAAGCTGCGCGAGCAGCGCCGCCGGATTGCAGCCCATCGCGTCGGGCAGCACGAGGACGCAGCCACCCTCCGCGACCGTGCCGCCGATGCGTTGCGCCACCTCGGTGCCGAGGTCCTGGCGCTCGCCCTGCCGCTCGACGAGAAACGGCGTCGCGACCAGGCGCTCACAGCGGACCGCCAGCACCGCGACCGCCGTCGGCTCGTCCTCGACCTCGCGACGGTCGGTCAGAATGCCGCCGCCGCTGCAGCCGAGCACGAGGGGCGCGCCGGTCACGCGGCGGACGGAGTGCAGGAGCTCGTGAGCACGCGGATAGGCGTCGCCCGTGGCGAAGACCACGGCGAGGTCGGCCCGATCGGTCCCGCTGCGCTCGAGCGCGGCCAGGGACGCCTCGAGCGCCGCGTCGTCGGCCGTCGATCCGGTGGCGAGTCCGGTTCCCGCGGCGATCACGAGTGGACTCTAGCACCTTTGTTGCTACACTTTGCGTCGCCGTGGGCCTCCGGATCACCCAGGTCGACGCGTTCACCGACGTCCCGTTCGCGGGCAACCCCGCGGCGGTCTGCCTGCTCCCCGCGCCGCGCGACGAAGGCTGGATGCAGCGCGTCGCTCGCGAGATGAACCTCTCGGAGACCGCGTTTCTCGAGACGCGGAACGACGGCTTCGCGCTGCGGTGGTTCACGCCGACGACCGAGGTCGCGCTCTGTGGTCATGCGACGCTCGCGAGCGCGCACGTGCTCTGGGAAGAGGGGCACCTGGCGCCGGCGCAGCAGGCGCGGTTCCACACGAAGAGCGGCCTTTTGACCGGCGACCGCGCCGGCGAGTGGATCGAGCTCGATTTCCCGGCCAAGCGCGAGGAATCGGCCCCGATGCCTTCCGGGCTCGCCGAAGCGCTCGGCGCCACGCCGAAGTACGTCGGCCGAAATCAGTTCGACTACCTCGTCGAGGTGGACGCCGAGGAGACCGTCCGGAGCCTGGCGCCGAACCACGCCGCGCTCGCCGCCCTCCCGGTGCGCGGGGTGATCGTCACCAGCCGGGCCGCCTCGGCTGCCTACGACTTCGTCTCGCGCTTCTTCGCGCCGGGCTCGGGCGTCGCCGAAGATCCGGTGACGGGCTCGGCGCACTGCGCGCTCGGGCCGTTCTGGCAGGCGCGCCTGGGCAAGACCGAGCTCGTTGGCTACCAGGCCTCCGCGCGCGGCGGGGTCGTCCGGGTCCGCGTCGCGGGCGACCGTGTGAAGCTCGGCGGCAAGGCGGTCACGGTCCTCCGCGGCGAGCTGCTTTAGCCGCACACCGTCCGGCTTCTCGCTATCATCGGAGCGCCGTGCGCTGGGACCAGTCTCCGAGATATCTGATGCTCGCCAGCTTTGCCGCGGCCATCGCGAGCGCCGGCGCGGGGCTCGCGGCGATCTGGGATCACGCCGGCTACAACGTCGGCGCCGGTCTGCTCGCCCTGCTCAGCCCGCTCCTGGCCTGGCGCGCATGGAACCTGACGCGCCATCGCCGACTCGAGGGTATTCAGCGCTCGCAGCTCGTCCTCCGGCTGCGCCAGCTTCCGCCGGTCGATCTCCGGATCGTCGCCGTGCCGAACGCCGAGGCGGTGAGCTTCGCTCGTCAGCTGCGCGATGCGTTCCTGGAGGCCGGATGGCCGGCCACCGGAGTGTATCGGGCGACGCCGACGCAAGCCGGGCGGACGGGCCTCTTTCTGGCGGTGAGAGATACGAACGCGCCGCCGGACTCGGCCCAGTATCTGTTGCTGGCGCTTGGTGAATTCGGGCTGCAGGCAGTGCGGTCGGCCAGTTCAAAGCTGCCCAGCGCCAACGCGCTCGAGCTGCTGGTGGGCCTGCGGCGAACCGCCGAATAGGCGGCGCGGACTGCTAACTTCTTCCGCTCGAGCTCGATCGGCCGGTTGGGACGCCTAGTGTCCGCCACGGCTTCTTCGTACTGCTGGGACGTGATGGTACCCCTGTCCCGAAGCACGATGAGCAGCGCCTGATGGCGGTGCGCGATCGAGTG
>QHSM01000764.1 GCA_003221595.1 Candidatus Rokuibacteriota bacterium
CGGATCTACGCGCTGGGCCCCGATCTGGCGCCGCCGGGCGCGGTCCTGAGTCACCTGCGGGTCGACCCGCGCTTCCTGTACGTCACCGATTCGGGCTTCGGCGTGATCGTGGTGATCGATCGGGCGTCGGGTCGTGGTCACCGCGTGCTGGAAGGAGCGCCCTGCTCGCGCGCCGATCGTAGCATCATGCCCGTCATCCACGGCCAGCCCATGAGGCACCCGAACGGGAGGGTTCCGGTCATCAACCTCTCGCACCTCGAGCTGAGCCCGGACGGAGCGTGGATGTACTTCACCCCGCTCTTCGGCCCGACGCTCTGGCGCGTCGAGACGAAGTACCTGCAAGACCCGAGTCTGGCGCGCGAAGCCCCCGCGCGCGTCGAGGCCGTGGTGAGGATCCCGCCGGTGACGGGCATCACGAGCGACGCGGCCGGCACGCTCTACTTCTCGGAGTTGACCGAGGACGGTGTCCTCAAGATGGGCGCGGACCGGAAGCTCCAGACGGTCATCCGGGACGACCGGATCAGCGGCCCCAACGAGGGGAGCATCGGGCCCGACGGCTGCTACTACTTCCCGAACTCGCAGGCGCCGCGCGTGAATCGCCCGTACGAGGTGTTCAGGATCGAGCTGCCGTGAGCGCGGTGTCCTTCCTGAGCTCCCGGACTCGCCTGGCTCCCGAGGGCATCGGCAAGCCGGTGCTCCGCCAGGAAGACTCGCGCCTGCTGACGGGCGGCGGCTGCTACAGCGACGACGTCAACCTGCCGGGCCAGGCCTACACCTGCTTCGTGCGCTCGCCGCACGCTCACGCGCGAATCGTGCGCGTCGACACCGCCGCCGCGCTCGCCGCGCCGGGCGTGATCGCCGTGCTGACCGGCCGCGACGCCGCCGCCGACGGCGTGAAGCCCATCACGCATACGCCGGTGCCGGCGAACCCCCACGAAGAGGTCATCCGCCCGCGCGACGTGCTCTTCGTGGCCCCGCATCCGCCGATGCCCGCCGATCGTGCGCGCTTCGTGGGCGCCATCGTCGCCATGGTCGTCGCCGACACGCCGGCGGCGGCGCGCGACGCCGCCGAGCGCGTGGTGGTGGACTGGGAGCCGCTGCCCGCCGTGACGGGGAGCCTCGCCGCCGCCGCCCCGGACGCGCCGATCCTCTGGGCCGAAGCCAAGTCGAACGTGTGCGTCGATACGAAGGCCGGAGACCCGGCGGCCGTCGAGCGCGCGTTCGCGCGCGCCGCTCACGTCGTGCGGTTCGAGACGTGGGTGCAGCGGGTGACCGGCGTGCCGATGGAGCCGCGCGCGGCGGTCGGCGTGTGGGACGCGCCGAGCGGCCGCTACACCGTCCACGCCGGCGCGGGCGGGCTCGGGCGGACGCAGACCGGCGTGGCCGGCGCGCTCGGCGTTCCCGAGAGCGCGGTCCGCGTCACGGCGCGCGAGGTCGGCGGAAACTTCGGCACCCGCAACAGCTGCTACGCCGAGTTCGTGCTGGTCGCCTGGGCCGCGCGGCGACTCGGGCGCCCGGTGAAGTGGACGGGCGAGCGGCGCGAGGCGTTCATGGCCGACTACGGGGGGCGCGACCTCGCGGTGCGCGCCGAGCTGGCGCTCGACGCCGACGGGACATTCCTGGGGTTTCGCAGCGCCAACACCAGCAACGTCGGCGCCCACGCCGTGTCGTTCAACCCGCTCAACAAGGGCATGGCCATCGCGACCACGGTCTACCACGTGCCGGCGGTGTCGATGCACGGCCGCGCCGTGGTCACCAACACGTCGCCGACCACGCCCTACCGGAGCGCGGGCCGCCCGGAGGTCATGTTCGTCATCGAGCGGCTCATCGACCTCGCCGCGCGGCGTCACGGATTCGACCGCGTCGAGCTGCGCCGCCGCAACCTCGTGCCGTCGAGCGCGATGCCGTACCGGAACGGCTTCGGCGTGGTCTACGACAGCGGCGACTACCGGGCCGCCCTCGACCGCGCCGTGGAGCTGGCGGACTGGGCCGGGTTCGAGCGCCGCCGCGCGGAGGCGCGCCGCCGCCGGCGCTATCGCGGCATCGGCGTCGCGAACTATCTGGAGCTCAACACCGGCTTTCCGCGCGAGCGCGCGCACATCACGGTGCGCCCGGAGGGGTGGGTCGAGCTGGTGCTGGGGACGCTCTCGTCGGGGCAGGGCCACGCCACGAGCTTCGCGCAGCTCCTGGTCGGATCAGATCGTCGAGAAAGGCACGCGGATCGCCGCCTGGATGCTGGAGGCCGCGCCGGCCGACATCGCGTTTTCCGGACGGCGGTTCACGGTGAGAGGTACCGACCGCTCGGTCGACCTGTTCCGGGTGGCCGCCGCCGCGGCGCGCGCGGACGCGCCGCCTGATTGCCGCGGCCCTCTCGACGGAACGAGCGACGAGACCATGCCCCAGCCGTCGTTTCCCTACGGCGCGGCCGTGTGCGAGGTCGAGGTCGATCCCGAGACCGGCGTGGTCGACGTGGTGCGGTACACCACCGTGGACGACTGCGGCCGCGCCGTGAATCCCATGATCCTCCACGGACAGACCCACGGCGGAATCGCGCAGGGCGTGGGACAGGCGCTGTGGGAGTCCTGCGCATACGACGCCGAGACGGGACAGCTCCTGTCCTCGACCATGATGGACTACGCGATGCCGCGCGCGGACATGCTGCCGGCGTTCACGACGGAGATCAGCGAGGTGCCCTCGACGTCCCACCCGTTGGGTCTGCGCGGCGGCGGCGAGGGCGGAACGACGCCGGCGCTCGGAGCCGTGGTGAACGCGATCGTCGACGCGCTGGCCGAGCTGGGCGTCGAGCACATCGAGATGCCGGCGACCTCCGAGCGCGTCTGGCAGGCGATCCGCGACGCTCGGCGGTCGCGGGAGCGGTGAGCTCCCTCAGCTCTCCGTGACGACCGGCGAAGCGTGCGCCGTGGCATGATCGTTTTGACTTCGGGCGACCAGGGCCTCGAACGCCTGCTCGCCGTCCGTGAGCACCACCATGCGTCGAATGACGTTCTCCAGCTCGCGGACGTTGTCCGGCCAGCTGTATTCCGTCAGCCGCTTGATCGTCTCGGGCGAGAGATGCTTCTGCCGCCCGTACCGGCCGTTGAACTCGGCCAGGAACCGGGCCACCAGCCCCGGGATCTCTTCCCGGCGCTCCCGCAGCGGTGGTACTTGGATCTCCACCATGGTGAGCCGGTAGTAGAGTTCCTCGCGGAACTCGCCCCGAGCCATCGTCTCCTCGAGGTGACGATTGGTCGCAGCGATCACGCGTGCGTCGACGTCGAGCAGCGCGTGGCCTCCCACGCGCGAGAACTGGAAGTCCTGCAGCACGTCCAGGAGCTTCGCCTGCAGAGCCAGCGGTAACTCGGCGACCTCGTCCAGGTAGATCGTTCCCTCGTTGGCGTACTCGATTTGCCCCGGCTTGCGCCGGTAGGCGCCGGTGAAGGCACCCTTCTCGTGGCCGAAGAGCTCGGACTCGAGCAGCCCCGGCGGAATGGCCGCGCAGTTGACCTTGATGAATGGCCCCTGGCGGTAGACCGACGCCGCATGGATCGCGCGGGCCACGAAGTCCTTGCCGACGCCGCTTTCCCCACGGATCAAGACCGTGACATCGGTGTCGGCGATGTTTTCGACGACCGTCCGAATGGCGCGCATTTTAGGGCTTCCGTCGAGGAGTCGAAGACAGTCGACTGAAGCGCGCGGATCCGTACTCACGATTGACCGCCTTTCCGTTCCGGCCCACCCATGTCGCTGCCGCGTCAGGCCGACTGCAGGGACTGCTTGCCGAGAGCCTCCAGCCAGCGCGGCCTCAGTCCCGCCCGGCGCAGGCTCGCGACCACGCGCTCTCGCGTGCCCCAGTCCGTCCAGACGACGCTCGCGGGTAATGGCGAGACCGCCAGGACGGAAGGGACGCGCTCCAGCACGTCGGGGGAGAAGCTGGCGCGGGGAGACAGCGCAAAGGCCTGTCGGATCGCCCGGAGCTCCTCGGGCGCGTCGCTGAGGTGATCGAGACGCTCGAACCTCGCGTCGAGCTCGGGTAGCGCGGCGGCGCCGACAGTCTTCAGGGCTTCCACCGGGCTCACCAGAATAAACGTGTTCCAGAAGGCGCCCGCACCCTGGAACGCCTGCGCCACATCCGGGTCCGGCTTCTCGCAGAACCGTGTGATCCCGTAGACCGCTCCGCCATCGATCCGGCCGACAGGCTCCCCCGGCTCGATCCATCCGTACTGCGTCTCGGCCTCGGTCGGGATCGCCCCGATGAGCACGAGCCGTTCCCCATGCCGGCGGACGAAGGCGACCACGTCGAGGACGTGTCCCATGAACTCGGGCTCGCCGACCACGTAGTGGTCGGAAGGAAACACCACGGCCACCGCGTCGGGCTCGCGCTGCCGGATGACGTGGGCGGCCCACAGAATGGCCGCCGCCGTGCCCCGGTCTTCGGGCTGGAGCAGGCACTCAGGCGCTTCGCCGCGCGCGAACTCCTCGGCCACATACTCGACGTCCCGCATGTGAGTCACCACGACGATGCGCGAGATCGGAATCTGCGGTCGGATGCGGTCCAGCGTCTGGCGCAGGAGCGAGCGCCCTCCCAGCAACGCGGCGAACTGCTTCGGTCGATCGTCGCCGCAGACGTACCGGGTGAGGGGGCGGAGCCGCCGTCCCTCGCCCCCCGCCAGCACGATCGCCCACGGCGGCTTCGCCTGGCGGTCGCGATTGTCGATGGCCGCGCCGGGCCGTACGTCGGGTTCCCGTGTCGACATCACCCACGCCCAGCCGGCATTCTGGAAGGACTCACGGCGCCTGCTCGCTCTCCGACCTAGACCCGTCTCATGACATCGCGTACACAGTCGAGAAAGA
>QHSM01000765.1 GCA_003221595.1 Candidatus Rokuibacteriota bacterium
GACCCACAGCCGAAGGTACACGGAGTTAGCGACAAGTGTACCGTCCGGCGCGGTGAACGGTACCGCAACGCAGTCCGGTGGCTCGGTTTTCGCGGACACCTCGAACGTCGGGTGGTAGAACCGTAACTCCTCGCCTTTCCCCGTCTAGCATCTGATTACCGAACTGCGGCATCGTGGCGCCACACGAGAGGAGGCGCCCGATGAACGACGGCGCGCACGGCATTCGCAGAGACATCGCCCGGCTCAAACAGAATCGTCGCCCGACGGCGGTGCGGTATCCGGTCGCGATTCGGCGGAAAGTCATCGCGCTCGCGCGGCGACGACGGATCCGCGGCGCCGGGATCGCCGCCCTCGCGCGCGAACTGGGCCTCGCGGATTGGACGGTGGCCTTATGGCTGCGGAAGACCTCCGCGCCCGTCCTGCGTGCGGTGGAGATCGCGCCCGCCACGCCGGCGCCGGCGGTGGCCACGCCGGTGCTGATCACGCCCCAGGGCGTCCGGATCGAAGGCGCAACCGTCGAGGCGCTCGCGACGCTGCTCCGCGCGCTGCAGTGATCGGGTCCACGCGGCAGGTCACCGCGTGGGCGTACGGCGCCCCCGCGGATCTGCGCAAAGGCTTCGACGGGCTCAGCGGCCTCGTGAGCCAGCGGCTCGGCCAGGATCCGCTCTCGGGTGACTGCTACCTTTTCGTCAATGCCACGCGCCGACGCGCGAAGGTCCTCCTGTGGGACGGCACCGGGCTGTGCATCTACGCCAAGCGGCTCGAGCGTGGGCGCTTCGCGTGTCTGTGGCGCGACGCGGACGCGCAGGTCGTGCGCCTGACGATGAGCGAACTGCAGCTCTTTCTCGAAGGCAGCACGCTCGTCGGGCGCGTCGCGCTCTCGCCCGCGCCGTTCGTCGTCGGCGCCGAGCAGAAAAATGTTGCTCGCGTGCGGCGACGATGATGTAGTGCGCGGGTGCTCCGCCTCGATACGATCCGCGATCCTGAGATGCTCCGTCAGGTCGCGGTCCTCCTCGAGCGCGAGAACGACACCCTCCACGCCAAGCTCCAGACGCTGACCGCCGAACTCGCGCGTCTGCGCGGCGACGCGGCCGTGACCGCACAACACGAACTCGCCTTCCTGAAGGAACTGCTCGCGCAGCGCGAGCGCGCGCTGTTCGGCCCGTCGTCGGAACAGCGCCCACGCCCGGCGGCGCCGGCGCCACCGCCCGCGGCCTTGCCGCGGCGCGGGCACGGGCCCCAGGCCCAGCCACGCTTGCCGCGCGTGGACGTCGTCCATGAGCTCGCCCCGGACGACCAGACGTGTGCGCAGTGCGGCGGCCCGCTGCGCGAGATGACCGGGCAGACCGAGGACGCCGAGGAGATCACCGTCGTCGAGCGGCGGTTCGTGCTCGTCACGCATCGGCGCAAGAAGTACCGCTGCGCGTGCAACGGCTGCGTGGAGACGGCGCCGGGGCCGCTCCGGCTCGCCACGCGTCCGGACACGCGCGGCTGTCGGTACGCGCCCGCCGTCGCCGTCGAGATCGCGACCGGCAAGTACCTCGACCATCTGCCGCTGGAGCGGCAGGCGCGGATCATGCGGCGCGAGGGACTGACGATCGATTCCCAGACGCTGTGGGACCAGATCGAGGCGCTGGCCACGGTGCTCACGCCGACGTACGAGGCGCTGCGCCGGCACGTCCTGGCGGCGCCGGTGATCGGGGCCGATGAGACGTGGTGGCGGGTGCAGCACGGCGACCTGAACCAGCGCTGGTGGGCGTGGAGCGTCACGTGCGACGACGCGGTCACGTACACGATCCTCGACAGTCGCTCGCAGCACGCCGCGCGCGAGGTGCTCGACGGGTACCGCGGCGTGGTCGTCGCAGATGGCTACGGCGCCTACGAGGCGCTGGGGCGGGCCGGCCCGGCGATCACCCTCGCGCATTGCTGGGCGCACGTGCGGCGGAAATTCGTCGAGGCGGAGCCGCACTATCCCGCACCGTGCGCCGAGATCGTGGACCTCATTGGCCAGCTCTACGCCGTCGAGCGATCGTGTCCGCTCCCCAGCCCGGCTGCCGGTGGCGAGGATCGCGCCGACGCGCTGGCGCTGCGCGCCCGGGCGCGGACGGAGCAGTCAGCCCCGATCGTCCAGACGATCCACGCGTGGGCGCATCAGCAGCGCGCGCTCCCGGAGAGCGCCCTTGGCAAGGCCATCGCCTACATGCTCGGGCTGTCGCGCGGGCTGACACGCTTCCTCGACGATCCGCGCATTCCACTCGACAACAACGCGACCGAGCGCGGCCTGCGCGGCATGGTCATCGGCCGCAAGAACCACTACGGCTCCCGGTCCCAGCGCGGCACCGAAGTCGCCGCCCTCTTCTACAGCCTGATCGAATCCGCGAAGCTGTGCGGCGTGGAGCCGAAGGCGTATCTCCTCCACGCGACGACGGCCGCCCTCAGGAACCCCGGCACCGTCACGCTCCCCCACGACCTGCTGCCGGCCGCCTGATTCGTCGCCGCCATCCTCACGCCGAGATCACCGCCGGCGTGGGGAAACGCGAGCACTTACGGCTGAGCCTCTCCTGGTGGTGGGCCTGTGAGTCCCGGCGGGGCCGCTCTCGACGCGGGTCCGGCCGCTGTTCGGGTGTTTCTGTGGTCCGAGGCCGTCTGAGAGGCTTGTCATGGGGTAATCGTCCCCATTTCGGCGCGGATCAGCCCAGGCGCCCTCAGCCCCGGCGCTCGATGCGATCGCTCGATGCGATGGGCCGACGTCTACGTCTGCATGCTGGCCGACGGTGTTGCCCTCCGGAATCGTTGCCCTCAGGGGCAGGCTGACCCACGGGCCGCGATCGCCGGCGGCGCGTCGGGCGTGACGATGGCTCGGGCCGGCCCGCACCCTCGGCGCGC
>QHSM01000766.1 GCA_003221595.1 Candidatus Rokuibacteriota bacterium
GAAACGGGATCGGGCACCTGGCGGACGTTGCCCGGGGTCGGAGCGACGCAGGCGGCGAACAGGGGGACGGCAAAGAGACTGGGCAAAGCGATGCGCATGCGAGGCTCCTCAGAAGTCCGGGGGTGGGGAAGTTACGCCATTCTGTATACGCCGGCGACGGCTCGGAGTTCAGGACCCTGGTGGTTGCGTGTCAGGGCAGGGCAACGCGCAGCGACAGCTGCATCGAGACGTAGCGCCACTGCGCGGTCGTCGCGGACTCGGTGGCGACGCCTGAATCGTCGCCGTCCAGCTCGAGCCGGAGCTCACGCCCCGTCGCCAGCGGCACCGCCACCAGCGAATACAGTCGCAATGCGCGACGCCAGGGGCCGACCGCAGCGCCTTGCTGAGCCACGCGCTGCACGCCTGCGCCGAGATCGAACGCGACCACGATAGACCGGGCGGTCTCGACCTCGATGTACGATCCCACCTGCGCTATCTGGATGAGCCGGGGAGCGAAGTATCCCGCGCTGCTGGGCTTGGAGTAGCGGATCTCGTGGAACTGGCTCGACACTTCGACACTCGGCGTCACGGCCACCGCCGCCACGCCGGCGAAGGTGGTGCGGTGGTTCACGTCGAACGAGCTGCTCAACGCCGCGGTGCGCCCGATGCCGCGAAGTCTGAGTTGTCGCGCGACGGGTAGCTCGATTATCGCGCCGATCTCCGTGCGCACCACGCGGTTCGTGACCAGGAGCGGGCTCGCGTCGATCACATTCCGGCGCGCCCGCAAGTCGACCGCCGGTCCGCCCAGCGGATCCCGCCACCGGGCGCGCACCTGGCCAGTCGGCGTGATCGTCGCGCTCGCTCCACTCACGGCGTCGATGCGGGTCGCTCCCCCCTCGGCATCGATCTGCAACCGGCCGCCGGGCCGGGACGCAGCACGGAGCGTGAGCTCGTCGAGTCCGATGGTCGTGACGCCGTCGCGAATCTGCTCGCGGGTCGCTCGCATCCCCAGCCGGGTTGGGCCGGGGGCTCCGAGCTCGGCGACGCCGCCCAGCCGGAGTGTGGAGTTCCCATCCGAATCCCGGCTGCCGCCGGCCAGGGGCGTGATAGCGGGGGCGCCCGCCACTCGCGCCGCCGCCAGCTCGCGTCGTACCTCGGCATCGGTGGGATGGGTGCTGAGCCACCGCTCGTAGACCGCGATGGCGGCACCCGTTCGACGCGCTCGCGCCAAGGTCCGCGCGCGCCCCACTACGGCGTCGCGCTCGTCGGGCGCGACGCGCAGCGCGTCGTCGTAGTAACGCAGCGCCTCGCCGTAGCGCCGGGTGCGCGCCAGCACGTCCGCCACCGCCATGTATCCCCATGGGTCCGACGGCTCGAGCTCGACGTAACGGCGGAACAGCCGCAGCGCCACCGGGGGATCGCGTCGGTGCAGCTGAGCGAGACGATACGTGGCGTGGGAATTCCAGGGGTCGGCGGCGAGTACGGCCGCGTACTCCCGTACCGCGGCCCGCGTATCCCCTGCCAGGAATGCCGAGTCGGCGCGGCCGACCCGGCCTGGAGCAAGGGTTGCGCCCTGAGCCGCCGCCGGGCGGGCGTGGCCTGCGACCGCCGCTGCGAGGACCAGTAGCACAATCCGGCTCCGGCGCTCGCCGGCCGCGACGGCACGCCGGTTCTCGTGCTCTTCGATGGAGGGCTCGGGATCGGGCCGCCGGCGGACCCACAGGCGCAACAGCTCGACGCCCAGGAGCACGACGGCGAGGGTCCCGGCGCTGATGAGGAGTGCCACTGCGGGCAGCAGGTTGCCCGGATGCGGAGTGATAGCGGCCGGGAGGAGGCGGCGGGACGCGCTGAGCGCGAGGCCCAGGAGCCAGCCCGTCGCCCACAAGCCCGCGAGGATAGCGCCCGCGAGCGCCGTCTGCGTGACCGCCAGCCTCCACCCACGGGACCTGCGGCCCCGCACACGCAAGTAGGCTTCCCACAGCGGCGTCGCGAGCGCGCTGATCAAGTAGAACATCCCACCGATCCCGGTCCCCGGCAGCCCGGCCGGCATCGTCAGTGCCCCTTCTCGTATACGCGCAGCGAGCGACCGAGCAGCAGCTCGGCGCACACCGCACGCAGGAAGAAGACCGCGTTGACGGTTCGTAATAGGAAGAACGCGGGGATGCTCGCGATCGCGCGGCCGATCTCCCGCCGCCGCGCGGCGCCGGCGAGGACCGGAACGAGCACTGCAGGGGCATCGATCACGTAGCCGATCAGTATCCAGGGCCTG
>QHSM01000767.1 GCA_003221595.1 Candidatus Rokuibacteriota bacterium
CATCGCCGAGCCGGCAACCCAGCCACGCGCGGGGGCGCCGGGGCAATAGCGCGACCCCGGCCGCCAAGGCCAGAAGTACCCGAGAGCTCAGGCCGATCGCCGTCGGCGCTCCCGGACGATCTCGATCAGGATCGGAATGACCGACAGCACGATCACGACGCCCACCACGAGATGAATGTAGCTCCCGACATTCGGGATCGCCCGCCCGAGCCCGTAGCCCGCCCACGTCATGCTGGTGACCCATCCCACCCCACCAGCCACATTGTAAAAAATGAACCGGCGATACTCCATCTGGCCCACTCCGGCCACCACCGGCGCGAAGGTCCTGACGATCGGCACGAAGCGAGCGATGACGATCGTCTTCGACCCGTGGCGCGCGTAGAACACCCGCGTTCGTTCGATGTGCCGGGGATTGAACAGGAGCGACTTGGGCCGCGTGAAGAGCCGCGGCCCGAGACGAACGCCGATCGCGTAGCCGACGCTGTCGCCGGTGACCGCGGCGACGACGAGCACGAGGTTGAGCCACCAGATGTTGAGCCCGCCCGCGGCCGCGACGATGCCCGCGGTAATGAGGAGCGAGTCGCCCGGAAGGAAGAAGCCGACGAGCAGGCCGGTTTCCGTGAAGACGATCACGAAGAGGACGAGGTAGCCGCCCCAGCGGATCAGGTCGTCGAGCGAGTAGGCTCCACTGACGACGCCGGCGAGGAACTCCACCAGGCGCTACTTGCCTCGTGCGACCGCGCTCACCCGTCCCGCGGAAGCGCCCGCGACGGGCGAGCTGCTCCGAATACGCATCGCATAGAACGACCGCCAGACGAATACCAGCGACACCGCGAAGAAAATGGCCGCCAGCGCTCGGGTCAGCGACGGCCCACTCTCGGCCGCCAGCGTGACCGCGAGCTCCACCGCCAAGAGCCCGAACAGCGTCGTGAACTTGATGACCGGGTTCATCGCCACCGATGAGGTGTCCTTGAACGGGTCGCCGACCGTGTCGCCGATGACAGTGGCGGCATGGAGCGCCGTACCCTTTTCCTTCAGGTCCACCTCGACGATTTTCTTGGCGTTGTCCCACGCTCCGCCCGCGTTCGCCATGAACACCGCCTGGTAGAGCCCGAAGACCGCGATCGACATCAGATAGCCGATGAAGAAGTACGGCTCGAGAAACGCGAACGCCAGGGTCGAAAAGAAGACAACGAGGAAGATGTTGAACATACCCTTCTGCGCATACTGTGTGCAGATCTCGACGACTCGCTTGCTGTCGCTCACCGACGCCTTGGTCGCGCCCTCGAGCCGGATGTTGGCCTTGATGAACTCCACCGCACGATAGGCGCCGGTCGTCACGGCTTGCATCGACGCGCCGGTGAACCAGTAAATCACCGCGCCGCCGGTGACGAGCCCCAGGAGGAACGGCGGATGGAGGAGCGAGAGCTTGTCGAGGTTCTGCGTCAGCCCATGCGTCAGCACGACGATGATCGAGAAGATCATCGTGGTGGCCCCGACGACCGCCGTGCCGATCAGCACGGGCTTGGCCGTTGCCTTGAAGGTGTTGCCGGCGCCGTCGTTCTCCTCGAGGAGGTGCTTGGCCGCCTCGAAGTTCACCTCGATCCCGTGGTCGCGCTTGAGTGCCGGCTTCACGTCCGGAATCTGCTCGATCAAGGACAGCTCGAAGACCGACTGGGCGTTGTCGGTGACGGGTCCATAGGAGTCCACCGCGATCGTCACCGGTCCCATGCCGAGAAAGCCGAACGCGACCAGACCGAACGCGAAGACCGCCGGCGCGGCCATGAGCACGCCGAGCCCGGCCGTGCTGACGGTGTACGCGATGCCCATCAGAACCACGATGACCATGCCGAGCCAGTAGGCGCTGAAGTTCCCCGCCACGAGCCCCGACAGAATGCCGAGCGAGGCGCCGCCCTCGCGCGCGGACGTCACGACCTCGCGGACGTGGCCAGACTCGGTGGAGGTGAAGATCTTGACCAGTTCAGGGATGATGGCGCCGGCCAGGGTTCCGCAGGTGATGACCGTCGAGAGCTTCCACCAGAGAGTGCCGTCGCCGAGGTCGTGGATCAGCTCCCATGACGCGAAGTACGTCAGGAGCACGGACACGATCGACGTGAGCCACACCAGCGAGGTCAGCGGCGCCTCGAAGTTCATCCGCGTGGCGGTACCGTACTTCGCGCGCGCGCGCACGTCATTGAGGAGGTACGAGACGCCGCTGGCGACAATCATCAGCACGCGCATCGTGAAGATCCACACCAGGAGCTGCACCTGCACGGCCGGCTCCTTCACCGCGAGCAGGATGAACGAGATGAGGGCCACGCCGGTGACGCCGTATGTCTCGAAGCCGTCGGCGCTCGGGCCCACGGAGTCGCCTGCGTTGTCGCCGGTGCAGTCGGCGATGACGCCCGGGTTGCGCGCGTCGTCCTCCTTGATGTTGAACACGATCTTCATGAGGTCGGAGCCGATGTCGGCGATCTTGGTGAAGATGCCGCCGGCGATCCGGAGCGCCGCTGCGCCGAGCGATTCGCCGATGGCGAAGCCGATGAAGCACGGGCCCGCGTAATCGCCCGGAATGAAGAGCAGGATGCAGAGCATGAGGAACAGCTCGACGCTGATCAGGAGCATTCCCACGCTCATGCCGGCCTTCAGCGGAATCGCGTACACGGGGAACGGCTTGCCCGCGAGGCTTGCGAAGGCGGTGCGCGAGTTTGCAAAGGTATTGATGCGCATCCCGAACCAGGCGACGCCGTAGCTGCCGCCGATCCCGATCAGGCTGAAGGCGAGGATCGTCACCACCTTGGCGGTGTCGAACTTCAGCAAGACACCGAAGTACAGCACGATGATGACGCCGATGAACGCCTCGAGAATGAGGAGGAACTTGCCCTGCGTGATCAGATAGGTCTT
>QHSM01000619.1 GCA_003221595.1 Candidatus Rokuibacteriota bacterium
GGGCGCCGCGCAGCGCCTACCGCAACCGCCTCGCCGTTGGCCTCGCGCTCTCGCTCGCCGGCGACGTCGTCATCGAGCGGAGCTTCGTCGGCGGGCTCAGCCTCTTCCTTCTCGCCCACGTCGCCTACGTCTCCGCGTTCCTCGCCGACGCGAAACGACCACGTTTCGTCCGCGCGCTGCCGATCGCCGTCTATGCGGTTTGGGTGACGGCCTTCCTGTGGGGGAACCTGGGCGACCTGCGGGCGGCAGTCGTCGCCTACGTGATCGCCATCTCCGCGATGCTGTGGCGGGCGGCGGCGCGTGTCGGATGCTCCGGGGTGCCGCGTCCGGGCGAATGGGCGGGGCTGGCTGGCGCGATCCTGTTCGCCCTCAGCGACACGCTGATCGCGCTCGATCGCTTCCACGCTCCCATCCCGCACGCCCGCATCGCGATCATCCTTCTCTATTGGGCGGGACAACTGGGTATCGCGGCCTCGGCCCGGCTTCGCTGAGATCGCTCGGCGGCGGGGCGGACGGGAGGCCCTGCAGCCACGGCGCGTCGCGCGGCTGGCGGGGGAAGTGCTTCCAGCCGGCCAGGCCGTAGACGTTGAGGGCGAAGGTAACGAGCGACGCCGCGAGCAGCGGACGCGGAAGACGGTCGAAGGCGAAGGCAAAGACGACGAAGCCGGCGGGGAGCAGGTCGATCACGTAACGGAAGCCGAACTGCACCCATCCGCCGGATTCGTACATCAGGATGCCCGCGCCGATCGTCGCGAAGGCGAAGGCGGCGGCGGCGCGCACCCAGGGATCGAGCCGCCGCGCCGCGAGACCCCCCAGCGCGGCCACGAGCACCGGGTTGTGCAGCCAGAACGCGGTGCCGTTCATGTCGAACTCCAGCGGCGGCCAATGGGCCTGGATCCGCGGCAGGTTCAGGACCGCGTGATAGAAGTGCCACGGCAGGTAATGAAGGCTCATCAGGCCATGGGGCAGGCTCTGCGCGAAAGCAAGATGATGGTGGCCGAACTCCAACGGGTCGCCGAATCGGGCCCAGTTCAGCCACGCCAGCAGCGCGCCTACCGGTGCCATCCAGAGAGCCGCGGAGACGAGGGCCTGGCCCAGGCGGCGACCGCAAGTGCGGTGGTCGAGCGCCACGAAGAGCGGCGTCATCAGCAGCAGCAGCGGACGGCATCCGATCGCGAGCGACAGCATCAGGTAGCCGGGCCCGGGCCCGCGCCAACCTCGCCGCGGGTTGTCCACGACGAACGCGAGGCCGATGAGCGCCAGGCTGAAGCCGAGGCTCAGACCCTGGGCCCACACGTTGGCCCGGACGCAGGAAGGGTACACGTTGGTGGCGAAGACGAAGGCGAGGCTCGTCAGGATCGCGTCACGCTCGCCGAAGCCGCGGCGGCGCAAGACGGTGTAGGCGGCGGCGAGCGCGCCCATCCAGAAGACGCCGATGACGAGGCTGCTGGGCGTCGCGCGGCCGAAGACGAGCGCCAGCGGCAGCTCGAAGAGCGACGGCGTCGGCGGGAAGCTGTCGTAGAAGTGGTCGCGGTAGCGTGCGATCTCGAGATAGCCGGGAGCGCCGGGCAGATCGAGACGGCCCGAGAGCCACGCCTGGGCCTGCCGCGTGTGCTGGTCTATGGGGCTGTGATCCAGCACGCCCGAGCCCCCGCGCAGACGGACGCCGGCATACCACAGCACGAACGAAAGGGCGAACAGGACGAGGTACGGCCGGCGCTCAGTCGTAGAAGTTGCGGCGCCAGGCGTGGGCCTTGAGCTTCTCCCGCATGGCCGGCGAGAGGCGCCGGCCGTCGGAGACGGCCACGTTGGCCTCCACGCTGCTGGGGCGCCGCATGCCGGGGATCACCGTGGACACGGCCTCGTGGCTGAGGATGAACCGCAGCGCCAGCTCCGGAAGCGTCCCCGCCTCGCCGTCCAGCAGCTTCTTCAAAGCCTCCGCCCGCTCCCACACCTTCCGCTTGCGGTCGCCCTTGAAGTACTGGCCGCGGAAATCGCCCGGCGGGAACTTGGAGTCGGGGGTGATCGTTCCCGTCAGCCCGCCCTCGTCGAACGGCACGCGCGCGATCACGCCCACGCCGTGCTTCTGGCCGGCGGGGAAGAACATCTCCTCGGGCGTCTGGTCGAAGATGTTGTAGATGATCTGGGCGGTGTCGAACAGGCCCGAGGCGACCGCCCGCAGCGCCGACGACGGGTCGTGGTCGTTGACCGAGATCCCGACGAAGCGCACCTTGCCCGACTTCCGCAGCTCGCCCAGCGCCTCCTGCCAGCCCGCATGGGTGTCGTCGAGGTACTCGTCGCGCCAAACGTGGAGCTGGAGCAGGTCGATGCGGTCGAGGCCGAGGTTCTCGAGGCTCTCCTCGGCGGAGCGCTTGATGTGGGCGGCGGGAAAGACCTCGCGGACGGGAACCCCGCGGGCCGCCGGCCACGTCTGGTTCTTCGGCGGGACCTTGGTGGCGACGTACAGCGGCACACCCATCTCCCGCACGAGCTGCCCGACGAGCCTCTCGCTGTGGCCGGGGCCGTAGGCGAGCGCCGTGTCGATGAAGTTGACTCCCTCCTCCACCGCCCGGCGCAGCGCGAGCAGGCTCTCGGCGTCCTCCGCGCCGACCCACAATCCCTTGCCGATGCCCCAGGCCCCGAATCCGATCTCCGAGACCATGAGGCCGGTGCGCCCGAGACGCCTGAGCAGCATGGGCTGATTATCTACTGCCCACGGCAGACGGTGAAGGCGTACGGGCGAGGAGTCCTCGCGCCTCGAGAAACGCGCCGATCGCGTCCGCGAAGAGCTGGTGCGCGGCGCGATCGGGATGGCGGTCGTGCGCGAAGCGAAGCGACGGCCGCGACCGATCGCGGTAGTAG
>QHSM01000620.1 GCA_003221595.1 Candidatus Rokuibacteriota bacterium
CTCTCCTCGTCCTGGGTGGCAACACCGCCCTCGCCGGACCGCCGCCGGCTTATTTCGTCGACGAGAGCAAGCTCCCGTTCGACGCGCTCCCCGGGACCAGCACAACGCGCTACTGGGGCGTTCATGGCGGCGCCGGCTACAAGATCGAGGTTCCCGACGATTGGAACGGCGATCTCGTGCTCTATGCCCACGGCTTCCGCGGCACCGGCCTCGAGCTGACCGTCAGCGACCCGCGCCTGCGCCGCTATCTCGTGACACACGGCTACGCGTGGGCCGCGTCGAGCTATAGCACGAACGGCTACGACGTCCGGCAAGGCGTGAAGGACACCCACGCGCTCGGCAAATTCTTCAACGGTCTCGTCGGCCACCCGCGACGCACGTACTTGACCGGCCATTCCATGGGCGGCCACATCACCGGCGTCGCCATCGAGCAGTACCCGCAGGCGTACGTGGGGGCGCTGCCGATGTGCGGCGTCATGGGTGACAACGAGCTGTTCGATTACTTCCTCGACTTCAACCTCGTCGCGCAGGCGCTGGCCGGCGTCCAGGCGCAGTTTCCGTTCCCCGCCGATTATCAGACGGCGGTAGTGCCGGTGGTGAAGGCCGCGCTCGGCGCGCCATACCCCGCCGTCCTCAATGCGCAGGGGCTCGCCCTCGCCGGCGTGACCCAGAACATTTCGGGCGGGCCACGGCCCGCTTTCGCAACGTCATTCCTCGTGTGGGGCAACTTCCTCTTCACCGTCGGGGTGACCGGCGGTGACATCGGCGTCGCCCCCGGCAACGTGCAGGATAACAGCGACACGGTCTACCAGATCGACGCCGACCCCGCGCTCTCGCTCGCTGAGATCGCGCTGAATGCCGGGGTGCTCCGCGTGAGGCAGGACCCGCAGGGACGCCATCCGGACGGACTCGCCAACATCCCGCCGATCTCCGGCCGGCTGCCGATCCCCGTGCTGAGCCTGCACACGATCGGCGACCTCTTCGTGCCCTTCTCGATGGAGCAGATCTACGCGCGGCGCGCCGCCGCCGAGGGCGCTTCCGGCCTGCTCGTGACCCGTGCCTTCCGCGACCACAACCATTGTGGCTTCGCGGTGCCGGAGGAAGAGACGGCGTTCGCGGCCCTCGTGAACTGGGTGGTGAACGGCGTCAAGCCGGCGGGCGATGACATCCTCAACCCGGCGGCGGTGGCCAATCCCAAATTCGGTTGCCAGTTCTCCGTGCCGGGTCACGCGGGCTTCCCGGCGTGCGCGCCGTGACCGAGCACACCCGGCGCCAGCGACTCAACCGGCGCGAGGACCCTCGTGTGGTCCGGCAGCCGCGAGGGCCGATGGCTCGACTACGAGCTGTGGAATCCCTACGCCATCGGCTCCAATCACCAGAATGGCCCCGGCATCTTCTACGAGCCGCTGGCCTACTACAGCGCGTTCGCGGATAAGGAATACCTCTGGCTGGCCGAGAGTTACAAGTACAGTCCCGACTTCAAGGAACTGACGATCAAGACTCGCTCCGGCATCAAGTGGAGCGACGGCACACCGTTCAGCGCGGACGACGTGACCTACACGCTGAACAGCCTCAAGGAGCTGGGTCCGAAGGTGCGCTGGGGCGTGGACGTGCAGCAGTTCATGCAGGAGGCCAGGTCCACCGCCCCCAACACGGTGGTCATCAAGTTCAAGGTGCCCTCTCCGCGCTTCTTCTACTTCATGACCTACAAGTACGACATCGGCGTCTACATCGTCCCCAAGCACGTCTTCCAGGGGCAGGACTGGACCACGTTCAAGCACTTCGACCCGGCCAAGGACTGGCCTGTCACCACCAGCCCCTGGAAGGTGGCCTTCACGTCGCCCCAGCAAAAGGTGGTCGACCGGCGTGACGAGTGGTGGGCGGCCAAGGCCGGTTTGGCCCCGATGCCCAGGGTCGAACGCAACGTCTGGCTCCCCTCGGCGGGCGAGCAGCAGCTCGCCCAGGCGCTCATCACCAACCAGGTCGACTACAGCCAGGGCATGCAACCGGCGACGTACCCGACGGTGTTCCGGCAGAATCCCAAGATCGTCACGCACACCGGCCAGAAGCCGCCGTACGGCTACATGGACTGGTGGCCGATTTCCCTGTATGTGAACAACGAGAAGCCTCCGTTCAACGACAAGGACATTCGATGGGCCCTGAGCCACTTCATCGACCGGCAACAGATCATCGACGTGGGCTACGTCGGCGCCTCGGTGGCGGCGCCCCTGCCGCTGCCAGAATATCCCCCTCTACGTCCATACATCGCTGCGGTAAGGGACCTGCTCGCGCGACATAACACGCTCGAGTTCAATCCGCAGAAGGGCGCGGAGCTGCTCATCCGGAAGGGCTGGAAGAAGGACGGCGCGGGTTTCTGGGGTGACGCGCAGGGCAATCGACTCAAGCTGGACATCATCGGCTTCGGGGGGAGCGGTCCCGCTATCGGGCCCGTCTTGTCGGAGCTCTTGAAGCGCCAGGGCGTCGACGCCAGCTTCAGCCTGCCCCCGGATTTCGACGACCGCTTCCAGAAGGGGCAGTACACCGGCGCGCTCTACGGGCACGGCGGAAGCGTCAACGATCCCTATCACACGTTGCGGCTCTACCAGAGCGTGAGCGTGGCCGTGCCGGGCGGCCATCTCGTCAACTTCGCGCGGTGGAAGAACGAGGCCTACAACAAGATCGTCGACGACGTCTTCGTTACCGACATGAGCAACAAGGCCAGGCTGACGGAGTTGTTCCGCAAGGCCATGGAGATCTGGATCCCCGAGCTTCCCGACATCCCGCTCGTGCACAACTTCCACCGCATCCCGATGAACACGACGTACTGGACGAACTGGCCGACGGAGCAGAACTCCTACGTCAACGGCGCCTTCTGGCACCTGACGTACGCCATGATCCTCTGGAACCTACAGCCCACCCAGTAGCAGCGCGGTCCCTCGCCGGATCGCCGAGCGGCGGGAGGATGGCCTGTCGCCCCTCGCGGAGCCGCCGTGCGTATTGATTATCTGGCCAAGCGGTTCGCGGTGTTCCTGCTCATCGTGTGGCTGGCGGCCACGCTCAACTTCTTCCTGCCCCGATTGTCCGGGCAGGATCCAGTCCGCGCCACTCTCTTGCAACAGGCGCAGCTCGGGGGGTATGTGCAGGCGGGCCTGGAAGCGATGGTGAAGGAGTACGAGCGTCGCTTCGGCCTGGACAGGCCTCTCTGGGTCCAGTACGTGGCCTATCTCGGCGACGTGTGCCGCTTCAACTTCAACTACTCCATCTCGAACTATCCGAGAACGGTGAACGAGATCATCGCCGAGGCGATTCCCTGGACCGTCGGCCTTCTCGGGACCACCACCGTGCTGTCCTTCACCATCGGGACTCTGCTGGGCGCGCTCCTCGCGTGGCCCGGCGCTCCGCGGTGGATGCGCGTGCTCATGCCGCCTCTATGGGCGCTGCACGCCATTCCCTTCTTCCTCCTGGGCCTGATTCTGATGTACGTCTTCGCCTTCCGGATCCAGCTGCTCCCGATGTTCGGCGGCTACACCGCCGGCGCCTTCCCCGCCTTGACCCTTGCCTTCGTGGGCGACGTGCTCACGCACTCGATCCTGCCCGCGCTGTCCATCGTGCTGGTGGCCACGGGCGGGTGGGCTCTGGCCATGCGCGGGATGATGGTCACGACCCAGGGCGAGGACTACGTGACCTTTGCCGAGGCGAAGGGGCTCACGCGCTTCACAGTCTTTCTGCGCTACTGCGTGCGGAACGCCATCCTGCCCCAGACCACCGCCCTGGCCCTCGCCCTGGGCAACATCCTCTCGGGGGCCGTGCTGGTGGAGGTCATCTTCGGCTACCCGGGCGTCGGGACGATCCTCTTTCACGCCATCCGGGAGAACGACCACTTCCTCATCCAGGGGATCGTGTTCACCGTCATCGTGGCCCTCGGGGTGGCCACCTTGCTCCTCGACGTCATCTATCCTTTGCTCGATCCTCGCATCAGCTATCGGAGGACATAGGAGGGCATGGGCTACCTCCGCCGTAACCCCTCCCTCGTCGTGGGGATCGCCCTGCTCGGTGCCCTGGGGCTCTTCATGATCATCGGTCATCTCGTCGTCGACACGAGCAAGAGCCGCCCCCTCTCCGCGCCCGCCGTCCGGGCCCCATCGGCCGAGCATCCCTTCGGCACGGATCGCC
>QHSM01000271.1 GCA_003221595.1 Candidatus Rokuibacteriota bacterium
CGTGGAGGTCATCGTGGGCGAGCTGGGGGAGGGCGAGATCATCGGCGAGCTGAGCATGCTCCGGAACCTGACGCGGTCGGCGACCGTCGTGGCGATGGAGCGGACGCACTGCCTGGTGCTCCCGCAGACCGAGTTCCTGAAGGTGCTTCAGAGCTCGACGGAGCTGGCCCTGGCGTTGCTGAGAACCCTGGCCGGGCGTCTCTACGACACCGACCGCCGCCTGTCCCGCTACGCGCCCGACCCGGTCACCGGGCTGGCCGGTCGCCGCGCCTTCCACGATCAGTACCGGCGTCTGGCCGCCGTCGCGCGCCGCCGCAAGACGGGCGGGCTCCTGCTCGTCGTCGACGTCTTCCAGCTGAAGGCGATCAACGACCGCTGGGGCTACGGGATCGGCGACGACGTCCTGCGAATCGTCGCGGACGCGCTCGTCGAGGGCACGCGGACCACCGATCTGATCGTCCGCCACGGCGGCGACGAGTTCGTCATCTTCTTCCCGGACGCCGGCCCCGGCGACGCCGACATCGTCATCACCCGGGTGCGCGAGAAGATCAAGGCGCTGGCCGGCAAGCGCGGAGTTCCGGTGGCCGTGCGCTGCAATTTCGGCGTCGCGTACGCCCAGGCGCCGCCCGACAGCGCCGAGGAGCTCCTGCGCGAGGCCGACCAGGACATGCTGCGCCGCAAGCGCTAGGCGGCTAGCGCTTCTTCCGGCTCGCGAACTCCCGGATCCGCTCCCGCGCCGCGGCGCTCGTCCTGAGCGCGGCGCCGTATCCCTCGGCCTCGCGTCCCCGCGCGCCGGCGCGGATCGCCGCGACGATCTCCTTGGTCGCGGCCAGGCCGCCGCGCGGCGAGCGCGCGATGTCCGCCGCGAGGGTCGCGACGCTGGCCTCGAGCGTCGGCGGGGCCACCACACGGTTGACCAGCCCCATCCGGAGCGCCTCGCTCGCGTGGATCGTGCGGCCGGTGAGGAGCAGATCGCGGGCGTGACCGCCGGCGACGATATCGAGGAGGCGGGCGATGCCGTAGCCCGGGTTGAAGCCCAGCGTGACCTCGGGAAGCCCGAACCGCGCGCGGTCGGAGGCGACTCGCAGATCTTGCGCGACGGCGAGCATGAGCCCGCCCCCGAGGGCGTGGCCGTCGACGGCGGCGATCGTCACCTGCGGCAGCGCGGCGAATCGCGCCATGAGCGCCGCGTGGCGTCGCGCGAGCGCCTCGGCCTCGTCACCCGTGACCGCCTCCATTTCCTTGATGTCGTTGCCGGCGCAGAACGCGCGGCCGCGGCCGGCGACGACCACGACGCGCGTGTCGTCCATCGCGGCGATGCGCTCGAGCGCGTCCTCGAGCGCGCCGGTCAGCCGGCGGTTGAGCGCGTTGAGGGCCTCCGGCCGGTTCAGCCGCAGCCAGACGACGCCGGCCTCGGCCTCAACCTCGACGATCGGCGCTTCGACCATCGGACTTCTTCCGGCCCAGGGCGCCGAGGGTGAGGTACGCCACGGCGCCGATCGCGAGGCCCAGGGTGGCCGCGACCGTCACCGGCCAGAACTCGGTTCGAAAGAACGGAAGGGCGAAGAACGGCGAGCGCCCGGCGCTGGGCGCGACGGTTCCGTCGAGGACTCCGTCGACCAGCGCCATCGTTTCCTCCATGAGCACCTCGATCGCCGCCTTGGCGAATGCCGGATCGGCGAGCGCGGGATGGCCCACGTACCCCTGGCCGCCGTTTCGCAGCGGGAAGTTCGGCACCGCGCGCTCGACGAGCGAGTAGCGCGCGGGCGGCAGCGTGCGGTAGGACGGGTCGACGAGGTCGGGGCGGAGGAGCAGCATCAGCGACGTCTCCCACCAGCCGCCGTGAGCGTCGTCGGCGAAGGCCCGTCGCTCTTCGTCGGACAGCGGGCGCCCGAGCGCCGCCACGATCTTGTCGAGGTACCGGCCGCGAAGGAACTGCCAGGCCAGGTGGCCCGACAGCGACGCCATCGTGACGCGGTGCCGCCGCGAGACGATCGCGGCGGCCTCCTCGAGCGCCGTGAGATGCCCGGGCCCGCCGTGGCCGTTGGCCACCAGGATGTGGCGGAAGCCGCTGCGCGCCAGCGAGCCGCCGTAGTCGACGAGCGCGTCGCGGACGACGCGCTGGCGCACGCGCACGGTTCCCACGGCGTCGAAGGTGAAGGAGCCGAGGTGGAGCGTGGGGGCCAGCAGCACGGTCCAGCCCGGCCGCCCGGCGGCCAGGCGCTCGCCGATCGTCTCGGCGAAGTGGCGGGCGGCGATCGCGTCGACGCCGACCGGCAGGTGCGGCCCGTGCTCTTCGAGCGGGCTCACGGTCAGGACGACCACCGTACGCGCGCGGTCGAGCGCGTCGAGGGCCGGGGTCGACATCTCTTCCAGGAGTCGGACGCTCAAAAGGAGCTCCCCTTCGTTGCGGCGAGGTATTCGTTCTTGGCTTGCTCCAGCTCCTCGATGATCGCCTGGCGCTCGGTCGTGAGCCGCCGCGCCGCGTGCGCGCGGACCAGCGCGAGGGCGCCGAAGCGGAGCCGGCTCCGGAGGCGGCCGGCGCCGACCCAGTAGCGGTACGCGAGGGCCCCGGAGATCGGCAGCGAGAGGGCGAAGACTGCCGCGGCCGCCGCGCCCGCGAGCCGCCCCACGACGAGAATCTCGAGCCCCCAGAAAAGTGGCAGCGCGAGCATCGCCGTCAGGAACCGCCACGTCGCGTAGTCCGTCTCCTTGCGGGACATGCGCCGCGCCACCCATCGCGGGATCCAGTACGGAAGGAAGTTCACCACCGCGCCGTACACGAAGACCGGAAAGCCGACGATCGCTTCCCACGTCAGCCGAAGGCGCCGTCGCGGCCGGCCCCGCGGGAGCCGCGCGCGCACCGCCTCGTCCTTGACGTGATACTCGGCGAGGAGGGCCCGGTAGCTCTGGATGCGCTGCCAGAGCCGCTCGACCCGCTCCGGCTCGTGGTCCTTGAAGTAGTTGATCGAATCCGCGATCGCCCGCGACAGGCGAACGAGGTCGATCTGCCGCTCGGCGAGCCCGCGCTCGGACACGAGCTCGCGCACGAGCTCGCGCCGGTAGAGCTCCTGAACGGCGTTCAGCAGGCGGCCTTCGTCGATGCGCGCGACGTGGACGACCTCGGCCTGCATGCCCCACTGGATCGCGTCGGTCAGCGCCTCGACCGCCTTGACGGGATCGGCGCGGTAGGCGTCGAGGTACGGGGTGACCGCGACGGGCGAGCCGAACGAGACGAGGACGCGCCCGCGGAACGACTTGCGCGCGTCGAAGTTGAGCCCGACGGGAATGACCAGGAGCTCCCGCGGCCGCGCGGCCTCGTAGCCGAGCGCCAGGCGCGCGGCGCCGGTCTTGATGCGCTGCACGCGCACCTCGGCGTGGGTGGTGCCCTCGGGATAGATGGCGACCAGCCGTCCTTCGCGGAACGCCCGGAAGCACGCCTCGAAGGCGTCGAGGTTCCGGTCCATCTTGTCCGGGTCGTCCTGGCGTCGGTAGACTGGGATCGCCCCGCACGCCCGGAGAAAGCGCCCGACGAGGGGATTGCGAAAGAGCGCGGCGGTCGCGAGGTAATGGACCTTACGCCCGACGGCGCCGCCGACCAGCAGGGAGTCGATGAAGTTGTTCGGATGGTTGATGCAGAGAAGCACGGCGCCGGCAGGCGGCACACGCTCGGGGTGGCGCACGTCGACCGACTTGAAGAAGAACCAGAGCCAGAAGCGGCCGACGGCGCGCACCGCGCGATAGAGGCTGTCCATGGTGTCGCGACGTGCTCCCAGATCGAGGGTGGCGCTCATGGCCCCTCGCGGCGCGCGAAGCGCGTCACCAGATCTTCGAAGTCGCTCACCGCGAGCGCCCCGGCCCAGTCGGCGCCCTCGGAGTCGGCCCCGTGGGACTCGCGCATGTAGACGACCGCCTCCTGCCGCGTCCGGAAGAGCCGCCAGAGGTGACCCGCGCCGCCGCCCACACGGCGCAGATGGAAGACGGGATCGGCGGGGGACGCCGGCTCGTAGGATGCGCGCTGGCCAAAACGATCGAGCGTGATCCACGCGACGGCGATGCCGTGGGCGGACAGGACGCGCGCCCGCAGTGATTCCTCGCGGGGCATCGATTCGAGATCAGAGACCTGGGGGCCGTAGTAGATCGCGATCCGGTCGGCCGGGAGCGAGAGCCCGATCTTGATCGGGCCGCCGGCCTCGTCGAGGGCCGTCTTGGTGTCCTCGCCGATCCACAGCGCGGCGCCGTCGTGATGATCGGGCCACGCCTCGACGATCCTTCCCTTGGGAACGAGCGCGCGGCGCCGCGACAGCTCGTCCTTCTCGCTCGTCAGGTACAGCCGGCTCACGGAATGCGCGCGAAGCCTTCCATGATCCGGCGCGCCGTCCGGTAGACGGTCACGCGCTCCGCCCACGGTCCGCCGCTCTGCAGCCGCACCGCCGCATCGATCGGCAGCACGCCCGAAGGATGGCCCAGGCGGATGTCGCCCGCGACCTTCCCGGTGTATTCGCGGACGAGCGTGCCGTCGACGCGCGCCGCCACCGCCAGACACATCGCCGCGGTGAGGGCGAACGCGCGGTGACAGGCGCCCATCGAGATCACGCGCGCCACGACGTCGACCCGATCGCTCTCGTAGCGGGTGCCGTCGAGCGCCGTGAAGCCGACCGGCGCGGTGACCATCGCGATCTTGGGAACGGCGGCGCTGCCCGAGATGCCCATGCGGGCGGCGGCCTCGACACGGATCGCTTCCAGCCTGGCCGCGAGGCCGCGGTCGGCGTCGATCGCCTGCGGGCGCTCGGTGCCGACGAGCCCGAGGTCCTTCGCGCGGACGAAGACCATCGGGTTGGTGGCGTCCACCAGCGACGCCTCGGCGCCGGCGATCCACTCGCGCGGCCGGCCGGTGGGCAGGAGTCGGCCCGTCCCGGCGCCGCCCGGGTCCGTGAAGTCGAGCGTGATCCGGGCGCCGCGCCCGGCCACGCCGGCCAGCTCGAAGTCGCCCTCGACCGCGGCCTCGCCGTCCTTCACGGGGACGTGGGACACGATGATCTTTCGCGTGTTCGTGTTGTGGATGCGCACGAGCGTCTCGCCGTCGGCCGCCTTCACCAGGCGCTCGTCGATCGCGAACGGCCCCACCGCGGACGAGCAGTTGCCGCAGTTGCCGCTGTAGTCCACCACGGGCGACTTCACGTCGACCTGAGCGAAGGTGTAATCGACGTCGGCGTCGGGGTGCGTGGGCGGCCCGATGATGCACGCCTTCGACAAGGACGAGATGCCGCCGCCGAGGCCGTCGAGCTGGCGGCCGTACGGATCGGGGCTGCCGAGGGCCATCAGCAAGATATGGTCGCGCGCCGGGCCCGGCGCCGGCAGATCTCCGTGGTGGAAGACGAGGCAGCGGCTGGTGCCGCCGCGCATGTAGACGGCGCGAATCTTCTTCTGGCTCACTGACGCCTCCCCGTCACGCCCGTCCGGCCCGCGTGTGGGCGAGAATGCCGCCGGCCAGCAGTATCTCGCGCTCGCGCGGCGTGAGCGCGCACGTGGCGGTGAACGTGGCGCCGGTGCGCGCGTTGACGATCGTGATCCGCTCGCCCGCCGCCAGCTGGGCGCGCAGCCCCGGCAGGCGCAGGCGATCGTCGCGCTCGATGCCGGCGAAGGCCGCCCCGTCGTCGAAGACGAGCGGCACCACGCCCCAGTTGATCAGGTTCGTCCGGTGGATCCGGGCGAAGGACTTCGCGATCACGGCGCGCACGCCGAGGTACATGGGCCCGGTCGCCGCCGCCTCGCGCGACGAGCCCTGACCGTACGTCTCGCCGCCCACGATGATGCCGCGCCCCGCCGCCTTCGCGCGCCCCACGAACTCCGCGTCGACGTACTTGAAGCAGAACTCCGCGATCGCCGGAACGTTCGAGCGGAAGACGAGCACCGCGCTGCCGGCGGGGGAGATGTCGTCGGTGGAGACCTTGTCGCCGAGCTTCAGGAGCACCGGCGCCTCCAGGCTCTCGGCCACCGGCTCGCCGAGCGGCACCGGCTTGATGTTCGGCCCGCGCAGGATCTCGCCGCCGCCATCGGGCTGGACGAAGCCGACGGTCGAGGACGCGAAGCGGGGCGGCATCGTTGCCGCCGGCTGCGCGCCGAGCGTGCGCGGATCGGTGATGACGCCGGTGAGCGCGGAGGCGGCGGCCACCACCGACGAGCAGAGGTAGACCTGATCGTCCTTCACGCCGCTTCGGCCGGAGAAGTTCCGGTTGAAGGCGCGCAGGCTCTTGGCGCCGGCGGCCGGCACGTGGCCGATGCCCGCGCACGCGCCGCAGCTCGACTCGGAGACGGTGGCGCCGGCGGCGATCAGATCGGTGAGAAGCCCCTCGCGGGCCATCGTCTCGAGAATCTTGTGGCTGCCGGGGAAGAGGACGAACGAGACCGAGGGATGGACATGGCGTCCGCGGATCACGTCGGTGACCGACGCCATGTCGTGCCACGAGCCGTTCGTGCACGAGCCCACCATGACCTGCTCGACCGCGGTCCCCGCGACTTCCTCGATCGGCACCACGCGGTCGGGCGAGCCCGGCAGCGCCACCAGGGGCGTGAGCGAGGACAGATCGAGGTCGATCTGATCGTCGTACGTCGCGTCGTCGTCGGGCGCGGCCGGGCGCCAGTCTTCGCCACGGCCCAGGCGCGTCAGGAACGAGCGCGTCACCTCGTCCGACGGGAACACGCTCGTCGTCAGCCCGAGCTCGGCGCCCATGTTGGCGATGGTCATGCGCTGGGCGCCCACCAGGCTCTGAAGCCCCGGGCCGCCGTACTCGAAGATCTTGCCCGTCCCGCCGCGCACCGTGAGGCGCCGGAGGAGCGCGAGAATCACGTCCTTGGCGGTCACCCAGGGCCCGAGCTCGCCGGTGAGATGCACGCGCACGACCTGCGGCATCTGGAAGAAGTACGGGCCGCCGCCCAGCGCCACCGCGACGTCGAGCCCGCCCGCGCCGATCGCGAGCATGCCGGCCGCGCCGCAAAGCGGCGTGTGGCTGTCGGTGCCCAGGAGCGTCTGGCCGGGGATGGCGAAGCTCTCCATGTGCACCTGGTGGCAGATGCCGTTGCCGGGCTTGGAGAAGATCGCGCCGAACTTGCGCGAGACGGCCTGCATGTAGCGGTGGTCGTCGGAGTTGCGCGAATCCACCTGGTAGACGTTGTGGTCGGCGTAGCTCACGATGCGGCCGGGCACGGCGCGCGGGAAGCCCATCGCCTCGAACTGCAGCCACGACATCGTGCCGTTGGTGTCGGTCAGGAGCACCTGGTCGACCGAGATGCCGATCTCCTCGCCGGCCTCGGCCTTGCCGGCGACGAGATGACTCTCGATGAGCTTGCGCGTGAGGCTCTTAGGCATTTTCTACTGGGGGGGGAGCGAACGCCGCTCCTCCCCCAGACCCCCCCACCGTTTCGAACGGAGCTGTGGGCGACTCGAGCGCTGTCATCGCTTGTCGAGCGGCGTGAAGGCGCGGCGGCCGGCGCCGATGTAGTCGCCGCGGGGCCGGATCAGCCGGTTGTCGTCGTGCTGCTCGATGATGTTGGCCGACCAGCCCGCGACGCGCCCGGCGGCGATGACCGGCGTGAAGAGGTCGACCGGGATACCGAGCGAGTAGAAGAGCGGCGCGGAGTAGAAGTCGACGTTGGGGATGAGCTTCTTCGCCTCGTTGACGCGGGCGTGGAGCTTCACCGCCATCTCGTACCACTTGAACTGGCCGGACTGGCGACATGCTTCCTCGGCCATCCCCTTGAGGATCGCGGCGCGCGGATCGCCCGCCTTGTAGACGCGGTGACCCATGCCCATGAGCCGCCGCTTCTCGCCGAGCGCCTTCGCCGCGAACGCGTCCACGCGGGCGACCTCGCCGATCTCCATGAGCGTCCGCATCACCGCTTCGCCCGCGCCGCCGTGGAGCGGCCCCTTGAGCGCACCGACGCCGCCGGCGACCGCGGAGTGCAGGTCGGACTGCGTCGAGACGATCACGCGCGTCGTGAAGGTGGAGGCGTTCAGCTCGTGCTCGGCGTAGAGGGTGAGGCTCGCGTCGAACGCCTTGGCGACGACCCCGCTCGGCCGCTTGCCCGTGAGCATGTAGAGGAAGTTGGCGGCGTGCGAGAGGTCCGAGGCCGGGCGGATCGGCTCCTGACCGCTCCGGACCCGATGATGGGCGCAGATCGCCGTCGCCATCTGGCTGGTGAGCCGCAGCGCCTTGCGGAGATTCGCGGCGTGGGAGTTGTCGGTGGTGTCCGGGTCGCTCATCCCGAGTACCGCCACCGCGGCCTGCAGCACGCGCATCGGGTCCGTCGCCTTGGGCATGAGTTTGAAGGCCTGGACCAGGTCGGTCGGAATCTCGCGCGCCGCGATGAGCGCCAGCGTGGTCTTGTCGAGCTGCGCCGCGTTCGGGAGATCGCCGTACCAGAGGAGGTGACAGACCTCCTCGAAGCTCGCGCGTTGGGCCAGGTCCTCGATGTCGTAGCCGGCGTAGGCGAGGCGGCCGTGGCCGCCGTCGAGATCGCAGAGCTTCGTCTCGGCGGCGACGACCCCCTCGAGTCCCCGGATGAGCTGACTGCTTTCCTTGTTCATGGCGGCCCTCTGGAGCCTAGGTACGTGGATGGTAACAGGAATCTTCCGCGCGTCGTACCTGCTCGTCCGGCCGCGCCGCCCCCAGACATCGCGTCAGGGGCGCCCGCAGCCGCCGCGGCGTGACGCGACCGATCGACACCTCGTCCGCTCCCACGAAGGCGCCGAGCGAACCCATCGCTCCAGCCACGCCGGCGAGCGCCGCGTCCCGATCCACCGGCCCTCGCCCGGCCGGGGACGCGCCGGCCGCGGCGAACCACGGCTCGAAGTGCACGTGGCGAACCTCGAGTCGGCGCTCGGCGCGATGGGTCTTGGCGTCGACGCGACCGATGAGGTGGCCATGATGGAGGATCGGCAGCGTGTAGTAGCCGTGCACGCGCTTGGGCCCGGGCGTGTAGACCTCGATGCGGTAATCGAAGCCGAACAGGCGCGCCGCCCGGTCGCGGTGCCAGAGCAGCGAATCGAACGGCGAGAGAAACGTCGTCCCCTCGGACGGCGACGACACCCGCTCGGCGCGTGCGAGCGCGGGAAGATCGCGCGTGAGCGCGAGCCAGCGCCCCGGCGCTCCCTCGACCTCGATCTCCGTGACCTCGCCCCGCTCGAGCATGGCGCGAAGCGCCCGGCGCCGGGTGCCCGGCGCGAAGCGCGGAAACGTGAGATAGCGCGCCAGGTCGAGCTCGGTCGCCGCGCCCATCGCGCGCAGCGAGCGCTCGAGGTGCCAGTGCTGGAACTCCTCGGACGAGACCGGCGCCACGCCGAGGGCGTCGGGCAGCGCGCGCTCCAGGAGGTCGTAGCGCTTCTGAAAGTGCTGGCGCGAATGGATCGCGAGCGCGCCGGTCATCCACAGATGATGGAGCGCGTGCTGGGCCGGACGCCACGACCACCAGCCCCCGCCGGCCGGTCGGCGCCCCTCGAAATCGGCGTTAGCCATCGGTCCGTTCGCGCGGACTGCGGCCTGCACCGCGCTCAACACCTTCGCGTTCCGGCGCAGCCACCCCGACCAGCCGGTGTGGCGTGAGCGATAGTCGAGCATGGCGCGCCGCCACCACGGCAGGGTCGACGTCGGCACGAGGCACGCGGCGTGCGCCCAGTACTCGAAGAGGAGCCGGCGCCGGTAGACGAGCCGGTCGAGCCGGCTGCGGTCGTACGGCCCGAAGCGGCTCCACAGCGTCAGGTAGTGCGCCCGGTCCAGGACGTTGATCGAGTCGAGCTGGAGCCCGCCCGCGTCCTCGACGAAGCGGACCAGCCGTTGTGGCGTCAGGCGGCGGGCTCGCGGCCGGGCCAGGTGCTGGCGCTCGAGGAACAGCGCCGCGACGGCGCGCAGGGGGACCATGGCGGCCATACCCCGATGAGAGTACCACCGGTTCCAGACCGCCGAACGCGCTCCTCACGCGCCCGAGCATGCGGCCTGCCGACGTCAGCCTTGCCGTCACGCGCGGGTCGTCACGTTGCGTCGGGTGGAAGCCGCGAT
>QHSM01000621.1 GCA_003221595.1 Candidatus Rokuibacteriota bacterium
GGGTTCGCGCTGTTCCAGAGCACGGACACCCGTGAGAGGCGGGGCATCGCTTCTCGGAGCAGCTCGAGCTGCTTGCCGCTCAGCTCCGGGGTGAGCGCGGCGTTGCCGGTGACGTTTCCGCCCGGGCGCGCGAGGCCGGCCACGAGCCCGGCGTGGACCGGGTCGGCGGACGCGATGAGGACGATCGGGATCGTGCTGGTGGCGCGCTTGGCGGCGAGGCCCGGCAATGTGGTCCCGGCCGCGATGACGTCCATACCGAGGCGAACAAGCTCGACGGCCGCGTCGGGAAGAGCCTCGTGTCGCTCGACCAGCCGAACCTCGAGCTGCAGATTCCGGCCTTCGACGTAGCCGAAGTCGCGGAGACTGTTTCGAAACACCTGGACCAGGCCGCTCACCGCGGGGCCGCCGTGAACCAGGAGCGCCACCCGATACACCTTTCCCGCCGGCTGCGCCCCGACGGTGAGCGGGATGGCGAGGACACCGCCGCCGGCGAGGGCGATGAACGCTCGTCGGTGAAGCATGGATGACCGGGTGAGAGAACGGCGGTCGTCCGTGGGCCGGATGAGGGGTGTGCGCACCACGGCGAGTCTAGCAGAGCCGCCGAGGCCGCCGCGCCCCCAGTCCGCGACGTCTACTTCTTTCGCCGGTAGTGCACGGTCATGAACTGATGCCAGGAGCCGTCGTCGCCCAGCGCCATCTCCTTGGTCTTGTAGTCATGTGTGACCGACCACTGGGGTCGGCACCTATGAGTCGAACGGGAAGGGCGGGGATCGACACCGGGCGGCCGCTACACTATTCTTCGGACGCCATTCCAGGGGGTGACGTCGTGACAGGAGAGCCCGGCGCACAGGACAGGCCGTTTCGCGTGGACGAGGGGACGATCGAGGAGCTGCACGCCGCCATCAAGGCGGGGCGGACGACGTGCGCCGCGGTCGTCGAGCAGTACATCGACCGCGTGCGCGTCTATAACGGGGTCGCCAGCTTGCTCGTCACCGAAGACGGCGCCCCCGTCCAGGCAGCGAGGGGCGCCGTGCGGGCGATGGCCGCGCTGCCCTTCCCCACCGACACGGTCAAGGCCTCCACGATCTTGCCCGACCTCCACAAATATCAGGGGCCGACCCTCGAGTACGGGCGCATGGAGGCGACCGCGTCCGATCCCGGCGTGATGCAGCAGTACGGGATGATCGTCGGCAAGCCGGATGCCGGGCAGCTGAATGCCCTCGCGACCCTCAACATTCGCGGCGAGCGATCGGTGACCTGCCGGGGTGACTTCGATCGCCACCCGTCGGCGGGGCCGCTCCCGCTGGGCGCGCCGCCGGTGTGCGAGATGTTCCGCAGGCTCCCCGACGCCCTCGAGCGCGCGGCCGACCTCGACGCGACGCACGGACGCAATCCCGATCTCGAGAAGATGCCGATGTACGGCGTCGTGTTCTCGTTCAAGGATCCGTTCGACACGAAGGACATGAGAACGACGGCCGGCGGCGACGCCCGCTACGACATCGACTTTCCGCCGCGCGATCACGTGCTGGTCGAGCAGCTCCGCAACAAGGGCGCGATCATCTTCGCCAAGGCGGTCAACACCGAATACAACGGGCGAGCGGGAAACCCGGGCGGCCGCCACGCGCCCGACCAGGTGCTGCCGTCGACCCTGGGCTATCAGCGCAGCACCTGGGGTGGCAACCCGGCGAACCCCTACGACACGACGCGCTCGGCTTCGCTCGGCTCGAGCTCCGGCTCCGGCGTGTCGGTCAGCGCCAATCTCGTCATGGCGAGCCTCGGCGAGGAGACGCGGGCGTCCTGTCGCGGCCCGGCGAACCACAACGCGGTGGCGCTCATCCTCCCGCACAAGTCGATGCTCGGATTCAACGGCGGCGCCATCGGCGCCGACATCTACTGCGATCGCAGCGGCATCCTGTGCCGCACGATCGCCGATTGCGCCAGGGTCCTGGACGCGCTCAAGGACGACGTCGAGGGCTACTACGACCCGCGGGACCATTACACGACCGTGCCGCGCTCGTCGGTTCTGGGCACCCCGTACGCGAGTCACGCGAAGACGCCGGGGAGGCCGGGCGCGCTCGCGGACATGCGCATCGGCGTCGTCCGCGAGTCGATGGTGCGCGCGCCGGGCTCGAAGACCGAGGAGCCGATCGTCACCGCCGCGGCCAGGGAGATCAAGACGATCCTCGGCGGCCGGCTGGGGGCGACGCTCGTGGAGTCGTCCGATCCGCTATGGAAGCGCGATCCCGACGTCGAGGCCATGACGACGGATTTACGGCGCGCGCTGGCGCGGCTGGTGCCGCTCATCATGCCCGACGTGCTGTTCAGGCTCGGACGCGACGGGCGGCCCCTGTTCAAGGAGTTCGCGGCGGCGATCGTGCCGACCGAGTTCATGCCCGGCAAGACCTTCGGCACGGGCACCATGCAGCCGATCGACTATTGCGTCGCGCTCGCGGAGGGCCGCATCGCGCCGCCGGCGAACCTCGACATCGCGACCGTCCAGGAGCAGGAGCTCGCGATGGCGTTCAGGTTCCACGTGCCCCAGTACCTGAGCCGGCGCGCCGCCGACTGGAAGGCCCGAGGATTCACCGAGACGCTCGCCGATTTCGCGGCGCTCAACGCGCGCTCGAAGTTCTGGGGCGACGACGGACGCGCGGCCTTCAGAAACTGGGAAGAGGTGACCGACCCGCGGAA
>QHSM01000272.1 GCA_003221595.1 Candidatus Rokuibacteriota bacterium
CGCCCCGCCGCGTGCCGGCGTCTACCGAACGGGGACGCCGGTACGAACCTGACAGGCAACCCAGTGATTCGGCGAGATCTCCTTGAGCACCTGCTCGTTCGCCGAGCACGACGGGACTCGGAGGGCGCAGCGCGTGTGGAAACGACATCCGGACGGCGGGTTGATCGGGCTCGGGACGTCGCCCTCGAGCAGGATCCGCTTGCGCTTCATCGTCGGATCGGGAATCGGCACGGCCGACAGGAGCGCCTCGGTGTACGGGTGGCGCGGGTTGGTGTAGAGCTCCTTCGCCGGCGCGATCTCGACGATCTTGCCCAGGTACATCACCGCGACGCGCGTCGAGATGTGCTCGACGACCGACAGATCGTGCGCGATGAACAGATAGGTCAGCCCGAACTTCGCCTGGAGATCTTCGAGCAGGTTCACGATCTGAGCCTGGATCGAGACGTCGAGCGCGGAGACCGGCTCGTCGGCGACGATGAGCTTCGGGCTCACCGCCAGCGCCCGCGCGATCCCGATGCGCTGGCGCTGGCCGCCGGAGAACTCGTGGGGATAGCGCCGGAGATGGTCGGGCAGGAGGCCGACCGTCTCGAGCAGCTGCACCACCCGCTCCTCGCGCTGCTTTCGCGTCGGCGCCAGCTTGTGGATGACCAGCGCCTCGCCGATGATCGAGCCGACGGTCATTCGCGGGTTGAGCGACGCGTACGGATCCTGGAAGATGATCTGCATTTCCTTGCGGAGCGCGCGCAGCGACCGCTTGTCGAGCGTCGTCACGTTCCGCCCCTGGAACGTGACCTCGCCGGACGTGGGCTCGATCAGCCGGAGAATCGACCGGCCGGTCGTCGACTTCCCGCAGCCCGACTCGCCGACGAGCCCGAGCGTCTCGCCGGCCATGATGTCGAACGAGACGTCGTCGACGGCGTGAACTCGGCCGACCTCGCGCGAGAGGAGGCCGCCCCGAATCGGAAAGTACTTCTTGAGGTTCTGGACCTTGAGCAGCGCCTCAGGCATGGCGGGCCTCAGTACAGGAAGCAGGCCACCTTGTGGCCCGGCCGGACTTCCTTGAGCGGGGGCGTGTTTTCAAAGTGCATCGGCTTTGCCAGCGCGCAACGCGGGGCGAAGCGGCAGCCGGGCTTGATGTCGCCCCGCAGCGTCGGCACCGTCCCGGGAATCGCCTCGAGCTTCTGCTTCTTGGTGGCGGCCAGGTCGATCCGCGGAATGGATCGGAGCAGCCCCTGGGTGTAGGGGTGCAGCGGCTCCTTGAACAGCTCGGTGACCGGCGCCTCCTCGACCACCTGGGCCCCGTACATCACGATGACCCGCTGCGCCGTCTCCGCGATCACGCCCATGTCGTGCGTGATCAGCATGATCGCCATGCCCAGCTTGGCCTTCAGCTCGTTCAGCAGCTCGAGAATCTGGGCCTGGATGGTGACGTCGAGGGCGGTGGTCGGCTCGTCGGCGATCAGCAGCTTGGGGTTGCACGAGAGCGCCATCGCGATCATCACGCGCTGGCGCATGCCGCCCGAGAGCTGGTGGGGGTACTCCTTCACCCGGCGCTCCGCGTTGGGGATGTGCACCAGCTTCAGCATGTCCACGGTCTTGGCCATCGCGTCGCGGCGGCCGAGGCCCTCGTGGAGCCGAATCGCCTCGGCGATCTGCTCGCCGCAGGTGAATACCGGATTGAGCGAGGTCATCGGCTCCTGGAAGATCATCGAGATCTCTTTGCCGCGGATCTTCCGCATCTGGGCCGGGGGCAGATCGAGGAGGCTTCGCCCGCCGTAGTTGATCGTGCCCTCGACGATGCGGCCGGGGGGCTGCGGGATCAGGCGCATGATCGAGAGGGCCGTGACGCTCTTCCCGGAGCCGGACTCGCCGACGATGCCGAGCGTCTCGCCCTTGTTGATGTGAAAATCGATCCCATCGACGGCGCGGACAACGCCCTCGTCGGTGTAGAAATACGTCTTCAGCCCTTTGACCTCGAGCAGTCGTTCGGCCATGGAGCCCCCTGGAGCTACCACGTGCGGGTGATTTCTACGAAGGCATCGCCCGCGCGGGCGATGTCCTCCGCGTCGATATCCTTGTGGGTCACGCACCGGATCGCGGCGGGGCCGATCGCGTGGATCTTCACCTTGCGCGCGGCGCATCCCGCCACCAGCTCGGCCGTGGCGGCCGCCGAGGCGGCCGGGCCGCCCGGCCGCTCGACCGCAAAGATCACGATGTTCGTCTGAACGCTCGCCGGGTCCACGACGAGGCCGGGAATCCGGGCCAGCCGCTCGGCCAGCGCGCGGGCGTTCGCATGATCCTCGGCGAGCCGATCGACCATGCGCTCGAGCGCGACGATGCCCGCGGCCGCGATGACGCCGGCCTGACGCATACCGCCGCCGAGCATCTTGCGCACCCGCCGGGCCCGCGTGATGAACGGCCCCGAGCCGCAGATGACCGAGCCGACGGGGGCGGCGAGACCCTTGGACACGCAGAACGTGACGGAGTCGGCGTCGCGGGCGAACTCTCGCGCCGGCCGCTTGAGGGCGACCGCCGCGTTGAAGAGCCGGGCCCCGTCGAGGTGCACCGGCACCGACGCGCCGTGGGCGACGGCGGCGATCGCGCTGATCTCCTCCGGTGTACAGCAGGTGCCGCCGTGGCGGTTGTGGGTGTTCTCGACGCACACCAGCCCGGTCGGCGGAAGGTGGATGTTCGAGGGACGAAGCGCCTCGCGGACCTGGTCCGGCGCGAGGAATCCACGCTCGGTCTTCACCGGCCGCATCTGGACGCTGCCGATCACCGCGGCGCCGGCGACCTCGTAGTTGAAGATGTGCGAGTCCAGGTCGAGCACGACTTCCTGGCCGGCCTGCGTGTGGCTCAGCACCGAGACGAGGTTGCCCATGGTGCCGGAGGCGACGAAGAGTCCGGCTTCCTTCCCCAGGCGCTCGGCGGCCAGCGCCTCCAGGTGCTTGACGGTCGGGTCCTCCTCCCAGACGTCGTCACCGACCTGGGCGCGCGCCATCGCCTCCCGCATCTCCGGCGTGGGAAGCGTCAGCGTGTCGGAGCGGAGGTCGACGATGTCGTGCACGGAGATTACCTCTGGGCGCGCAGGCGCGCGTTGGCCCGCCGGCCCCACTCGGTGTACCCGTACTCCGCGGACAGACGGCGGAGCAGCTCGTTGCCCTCCGTCACCTTGCCCTCGTAGAAGTTCACCTCGGCCAGCAAGAACAGGGTTTCGGGGATGACGAGCGTTCGCGGATAGTCCTTCAGCACCAGCTCGAGCCGCTGGCGGGCGCTGCTCGGATTGCCCTGATTGAAGTAGTACGTCGCGACCCACAGCTCCTTCTGCGCGAGCCGGCCGCGGCAGACGTCGATCTTCGCGAGGCCGTCGGTGGCGTATCGGCTCGCCGGGTACTCCTTGACGAGCTTGCGGAACTGCTCGATCGCTTTCACCGTCAGCCCCTGGTCCTGCTCGACCGGCTTCATCTGGTCGTAGTAGCTCATGGCGAGCCGGAACTGCACGAGATCGGCGATCTGGTGCTGGGGAAAGAACGCCAGGAACGCCTCGAACTCGCGCACCGCCTTGTCGAACTCCCCCTCGCGGTAGAACGCCTCGCCGACGAGGAAGCGGGCCCGCGCCGCGTAGGCCGAGTTCGGGTGCCGCTCGACGATCTTCCGGAAATTCTGTCGTGCCTCGTCGTATCGGCGATTGCCCAGCTCGGTCTCGCCGATCTGGTAGAGCTCCTCGGGCGGCAGGATCGGCGTCGGCGCAGCCTTCCATAAGGCGCAGCCGCCCGCCGAGAGCAGCAGGCCTGTCACGAGAACCGGTGCGAATGCGGCAGGAGATCTCATCAAAACTGGCCCATACATATAGCACACTCCGTAAGGAAAGCGCGGGCCCTCTCGCTACCCGCGGCCCCGGCTTCCGGAGTAGAATGCGGGGTGCCCCATGAAGCGTAAGCTGCTCTTGGCGCTCGGCTGCGTCATCGGCCTGGCGACCCTCTCCTACGGCGGCCACGTCTGGTACAACGCGTTCACCTATGTGTCGACCGACGATGCGTACGTAGAGGGCACGATCTCGCCCGTCAGCGCGAAGGTCGCGGGGCACATCGTGGAGCTCCTCGTCCAGGACAACCAGGCGGTCAAGCAGGGCGACCTCTTGCTGCGCGTGGATCCGCGCGACTTCCAGGCCAAGCGCGAGCAGGCGAGGGCCGCGGTCGCCACCGCCGAGGCGAACCTTCGCGCCGCGCGATCCGAGGTGCCGCTGACGCGCGAGGGCACCCGCGCGCAGATCGACCAGGCCCGCGCCGCGCTGCAGTCGGCGGTGGTCGGCGTGAAATCCGCGGAGTCGGCCGTCGAGGAATCGCGCGCCCGGCTGGAGGCGCGTCGCTCCGCGACCGACGCGATGCGCGCCGACGTGGCCGGAGCGAAGAGCACGCAGCGGCAGGCGGCGCGCGAGCTCGAGCGAAGCCGCAGCCTCTTGCAGAGCGACCTGGTCGCGCGGCGCGACTTCGACGTGGCCGAGTCGGCCTACGAGACCGCCGGCTCGACCGTCCAGGCCCTGGAGCGGCGCGTGACGCAGACGGAGCGCGAGATCCAGCAGGCGGAGGCGGAGCTGGGCGCCCGGATTCACGCGGTCGACCAGGCGCGCCAGCGCGTCGCCGAGGCGCGGGCCACGCTCGCGCTCGCCGAGAGTCAGACTCACCAGGTCGCCATCAAGGACGCGGAGGCGAGCCGGGCCGAGGCGCGACTGCGCGAGATGCAGGCCGATCTCGCCTACGCCGAGCTGCAGATCGAGCACACCGAGGTGCGGTCCGCCCTCGACGGCGTCGTGTCCAAGCGGAGCGTGGAGCTGGGGCAGGTGGTCCAGATGGGCCAGCCGCTCCTGGCGATCGTGCCCCTGCAGGACGTGTGGGTGGTCGCCAACTTCAAGGAGACGCAACTGAAGCGCATCCGGCCGGGCATGAAGGCGGTCGTGGAGGTCGACGGCTATCCCGACAAGGAATACGCCGGCGTGATCGACTCGATGAGCGCGGGCACCGGCGCCCGCTTCTCGCTCCTGCCTCCGGAGAACGCCACCGGCAACTGGGTGAAGGTCGTACAGCGCGTCCCCGTGCGCATCCACCTCGATGGAAAGGGAGTCGGCAACCCGCACACGCTCCGCGCGGGAATGTCGGTCGTCGTCACGATCCGCGTCCGGTGACGGACGAGCCCATCGACGGGCTCAGGCCGACAAGAGCCGCTCCATGACGATGGTGTCGACCCACTTGCCGTCGAGCTGACCCTGCTCGCGGTAGATCCCGACCGGGCGAAAGCCGAGCTTTTCGTAGAGGGCCATCCCGCTCGCGTTGAACGGAAACGCGGCCAGCACGAGCTTGTGGAACCCGTGCTGCCGCCCGAGCTCAACCAGCTTCTCGAGCAGGACGCGGCCGGCGCCCTTGCCGCGCCAGCTTCGCTCCACGTACACGGAGATGTCGGCCACGAACCGGTACGCCTCGCGCGGGTTGAACACGTTGAGGCTCGCCCAGCCGGCGAGCTCGCCCCCGGCGTGCTCGGCGACGATCACGGGATGGCGGGGACTTCGGTTCTCGAGCCACTGGCGGCGCTCGTCGGGCGTGCGCAGCTCGACCTCCAGGGTCGCGACGCGGTCCTCGATGCCCTGGTTGTAGATGCGGCAGATCTGCTCGGCGTCGGCGGGCGACGCGGCGCGGAGGCGGTAGGGGATCATGCCAGCTGGACGCCGGCGGCGAGCGAGGTGGGCGGCGCGGGACCCAGATCCTTCTGATATCGCGCGTCGTCGAGCGCGGCCGGGAAGGGGAGCGGCGGCCCCGCGTGCGTGATCAGCGCCGTGGCCGGCGGCCATGCCGCCTCGATCGCGCGCACCACGTCGGCGACCGACGCCGACGCGCCGTGCAGGTTGTAGACGCGGGCGCCGTCGAGCCGCGCCGCGGCCGCGGCCAGGAATGCGCGCGCCACGTCCTCGGCGTAGATGAGGTCGGTCGAGCCGTCCCAGCGGATCTGGAAGCGCCGTCCGAGGACGGCCGCTTTCATCGCCAGGGTCGGATCGGCGGTGAGCCCGAAATCGCGGCCGGGTCCGTAGACCGTGAGCGGGCGGAAGCCCGCGGAGCCAATTCGGTGCTCCTCCCAGTAAATACGCGCGGTCTCCTCGTTGGCCACCTTGTAGACACCGTAGTGCGTGGCCGGCCGCGGAGGCGCGTCGTCCTTGATCGGTCCCGGCGGATAGAGGCTCGGCGCGCCGAACACCGCCGCCGAGGAGGCGTAGACCACGCGCTCCACCTGGCCGGCCGCCGCGCGCGCCACCTCGAAGACGTTGGCGGTGCCGGTGACGTTGATCGCGGCGCCGCGGGGCGGGTCCTGGCGGCAGAGCGGGACCTGCCAGGCGGCGAGGTGGATGACCCGCCGGACCGCGTGGTCGCGCACGACGCGCTCGAGCTGCGCGCGGTCGGTGATGTCGCCGCGCACCACGGTGAGGCGCTCCGGCGCGTCGGGACCGGCGATCATGCGCACGCGCCACGGGTCGTCGCCCAGATCGAACACCACGGGCCGCTCGCCGGCGGCCAGCAGTCCGCGGATCACCCACGCGCCGATGCAGCCGAACGCGCCGGTGATCAGTGTTGTCACGAAGGGGACTATAATGCCCGAGGTGTTTCAGAGCGAGCGGTTCTTCCGTGAAGCGTGGCCGCAGATCTCGCACGCGTTCGCCTCGGCGGTCGACGCGGCGACCGAGGTGCAGTGGATCACCGGCATCGCGGGACTGGAGGCCGGGGCCAGCGTGCTCGACGCGCCCTGCGGATTCGGGCGCCACTCGATCGAGCTCGGACGCCTGGGTTACCGAGTCACCGGCGTGGACTTCAGCGAGACCGAGCTCGAGCGCGCGGGCAAGGCCGCGCGCGACGCGGGCGTGAGCCTCACGCTCGTGTGCCAGGACATCCGCGACATGGAGTTCCCGAGCGAGTTCGATCTGGCCGTGAACCTGTTCAGCTCGATCGGCTACTTCTCCGACGACGAGGATCGCCTGGTCGTGGACCGCTTCTGGCGCGCCCTCAAGCCCGGCGGCATGTTCGTCCTCGACACGCGCAACCGCGACCAGCTCGTGCGCTCGCTGCCGCCGGAGGAGCGCAAGCGGGTGAACGGCTGGACGCTACGCATCGAGAACTCGTTCGATCCGGCGACGAGCCGCTGGCGGGCCCGCTGGTTCCGGCTGCGGCGGGCGACGGCCAAGGCCAAGGAGAGCGCGCAGGAGCTGATCGGCGAGAGCGAGATCCGGCTCTACTCGGCGCACGAGCTGTCGGCGATGCTGCGGCCCGAGCGCTGGAGCCGCGTCGAGCTCTACGGCGGGCTCGACGGCACGCCGTTCTCGCTGGACGCTCCGCGCCTCGTCCTGGTGGCGTGGAAGTAGTAGAATCCGGGGTCTGCCGCGCCCGAAAAGTGCGGCGATGAACGAAGGAGATCCGCATCGATGGCCACTGATCCGCGGCCGCTGATCGTGCTCGCCGGACCGATCCACCCCGACGGCAAGGCCCTTCTCGACAAGGAGGCGCGCGTCGTCGTCTGCGAGGACGAGACCGAGGCCGGCCTGGTCAAGGTGGCCGCCGAGGCGCAGGGGATCCTGTTCCGCATCCGGCCCCGCTGCACCGAGAGCCTGATGGCCGCGTGCAAGCGCCTGAAGGTGGTCGGCCGCCACGGCGTCGGGCTCGACACCGTCGATATACCGGCCGCGACCCGGCTCGGTGTCGCGGTCGTGCACGCCCCCGGCTCCAACTCCCAGGCCGTCGCGGAGCACGCGCTGATGCTGATGCTCGTCTCCGTGAAGCGCACGCTCGCGATGGACAAGGCGATGCGGAAGGACGGCTGGAGCACGAGCCGCGCCGGCAACACGGAGCTCGGCGGCAAGACCCTCGGCATCGTCGGGGTGGGCAACGTCGGCCGACGCGTCGCCAAGTTCGCCGGTGCGCTCGGCATGCGCGTCCTCGGCTACGACAAGTACGTGCCCGACGACGAGTTACGCCGGCGCGGCGCCGAGCCCGTGAAGAGCCTCGAGGCGCTGCTTGTCCAGGTGGACGTGCTCACCTGCCACACGCCGCTCACGCCCGAGACGCGGCACATGATCAACGAGAAGAGCCTCGCGCTCCTGAAGCCGGGCGCCATCTTCATCAACACGTCGCGCGGTCCGGTGCAGGACGAGCGGGCGCTTTTCGAGGCCTTGACCCGGGGCAAGCTCGCCGCCGCCGGGCTCGACGTCTGGGAGGACGAGCCCACATCCGCCGACAACCCGGTTCTCAACCTCGAGAACGTCGTGTGCTCCGCGCACATGGCGGGCGTCACCGGTGAGGCGACCCGCCAGGCGGCCATGCAGGTCTCGGGCGAGATGCTCCGGGTCGTGCGCGGCGAGCGGCCCGACGTGCTGGTGAATCCGGACGTGTGGCCCCGCCTCGGCCAGAGGTAGAATTCGAGTATGCCGATCGACACGCGCCATCCGCGGGAGATACGGCAGGACATCAGAAACGGCAAGATCAGGGGAATCACCGCGGGTCTCGGCCAGAACTACGTCCAGGCCAACCTGGCGGTCCTGCCGAGGGACCAGGCCTACGATTTCCTCCTGTTCTGCCAGCGCAACCCGCGACCGTGCCCGCTCATCGAGGTGACGGACGTGGGCTCGCCCGAGCCGGTGGGCGTCGCGCGGGGCGCCGATCTCCGCACCGACATTCCCCGCTACCGGATCTACAAGGACGGCGTCCTCGCCGACGAGGTGTCCGACGCGACGCCGTACTGGCGGGACGACCTGGTCGCATTCCTGCTCGGCTGCTCGTTCACGTTCGAGTGGGTGCTGCTCGACGCGGGCATCCGGCTCTGGCACGTGGAGCACGGCAAGAACGCCGCGATGTGGCGCACGTCGACCCAGTGCCGGCCGGCCGGCGTCTTCCACGGGCCCATGGTCGTCTCGATGCGACCCATCGCCACCGCCCAGCTCGCGAAGGCGGTGACCGCGAGCGCTCGCTTTCCGGGCGCCCACGGGGCACCCGTGCATGTCGGCGATCCGGCGGCGATCGGCATCGCCGACATCACGCGTCCCGACTGGGGCGACGCGCAGGAGTTCGATCGGGGCGACGTGCCCGTCTTCTGGGCGTGCGGGGTCACGCCCCAGGCGGTCGCGCTCGCGTCGAAGCCGCCGTTCATGATCACGCACAGCCCGGGGCACATGTTCATCACGGACCTTCCGAACTCCGCGCTGTCGGCGATCTAGCGCGTTGCGGTTTCGGCCGGCGGGCGATCTCGCCGTTTGCGTGGAGCTCGGCGAGGAGATCAGCGTGGAGGTCAACACCCGTGTCCGGGCGCTCGAGTTCTTGATCCAGCAGAAGGCGCTGACCGGCGTCGTCGAGACGGTGCCAACGTACTCGTCGCTCCTCGTCTACTACGATCCGCGCGAGATCGGCTACGAGGCGCTGTGCGCGTCGATCGCCGAGCTGGCGCCGCAGGCGACCACCGGGGTGCTGCCGCCGGCCCGGTCCGTCGAGCTGCCCTGCTGCTACGACGATCCCGAGCTCGGCTTCGACCTCACCGCCGCGGCCGAGCGGCTCGCCCTCTCCGCCGACGATCTAGTCCGGCTCCATGCCGGCGCCGAGTATCTGGTCTACTTCATCGGCTTCACCCCCGGGCTCCCGTACATGACCGGCATGCCGGAGCGCATCAACATCCCGCGCCTGGACACGCCGCGCACCAAGACGCCGCCGGGCAGCGTCGGCATCGGCGGCATCCAGTGCTGCATCTACTCGGTCGAGAGCCCGGGCGGATTCTGGATCCTCGGGCGCACGCCGCTCGCGCTCTACGCCCCCGACGCGGCGGAGCCGACGCTTCTGCGCGCGGGCGACCGGGTGCGCTTTCGGCCAATCGACCGCACCGAGTTCGACGCGATCAGCCGGGCGGTCGCCGCGCGGACCTACCGGCCGGTGATCTCGTGATCAAGGTCCTCGACGCCGGCCCTCAGACCACGGTCCAGGATCTCGGGCGCACCGGCCAGATGCGATACGGCATCCCGCCGTCGGGCCCCGTCGATCGCTTCGCGTTCGTGGTCGCCAACCGGCTCGTCGGCAACCCCGACGGCGCCGCCGCGCTCGAGTGCACGCTGATGGGTCCCCGGTTCGAGGTCGACGACCCCGGCGCCATCGCGGTGACCGGCGCCGACATGCCGGTGGCGGTGAACGGCGCGGAAGCGCCCCGGTGGGCCACGATCGCGCTGAGCGCGGGCGACGTCGTGAAGCTTGGACCGGCGCGCGCCGGCGTGCGCTCCTACGTCGCGCTCTCGGGCGGGCTCGACGTACCGCTCGTGCTCGGATCGCGGTCCACGTACGTCCGCGGCCGCATGGGCGGGCTCGAGGGCCGCGCGCTTCGGAAGGGCGACGCGCTGCGGACGCT
>QHSM01000622.1 GCA_003221595.1 Candidatus Rokuibacteriota bacterium
GTGCGACGGCGCGATCACCCCCGAGCGGGTGGAGCGCGCGCTCGATCGATTCCTCGACGTGTGCCCGTGGCCGGCCGCCCGGCTGCGGCGGCCGTTTCCGTGGGGCAAGCTGCACTGGGCCGCGCTCGGGCGCTCGGAGCTCACGCGTCCCCCGGTGAGACGGGGCATGGTCGCCGCGCGAGCGGAGTTCGCGCGCGCGCTGGCGAGGGAGCTCGACGCGCCGATCGACCCGCGGCGCGAGCCGCCCGTCCGCGTCCTCCTGCTCGACCCCGCGCCCGGCGCGACGGGGCTGCCGAGCTTTCTGGTCCTCACGTGGTTTCATCCGTTCACGGACGCGCGCGGGGGACAGAATCTCCTCGCGCACCTCGATCATCTCGATCGGCACGCCGGCGAAGGCCCCTGGAACGGCGCGCCGCCGCCGTTCGTCACGCCGCCGGACGATCGTCCGTTCAGAGTCCGGGCGAGGATTGCCGGCGAGAGCCTCAAGCACCTGCAGTCGGCCTCTCCCGTGCCCCCGGTGTCCCTGGGGTCGGCGGTGGTGCCGCCGGGTCGGGTTCGATTCAGACACGAATGCTTCGTCGCTCCCGACTCGAGCGGCGGGCCGCGCGCGACGCGCGAGATCACCTGGCGCCTGGCCCAGGTCGGCAAGGCGATGGCCGAGCTGTGGGACCGCCGAGGCCTCCCGAAGGTTCCCTTCCTCTTGCCCATCTCGGTGGACGTGCGCCCGAAGGGCGAGATGGGCGCGACCATCGGGAACCACCTCACGTTTCACTTCGCGCGCTTTCTTCCGTCCGACACCGACGATGTGTCCGCGCTGGCGCGAACGCTCCGACGCCAGATGACCGAGGCGATCCGCGACGGGCAGATGGACGCCGCGCTGGTCGGCCTGGACTTCCTCCACTGGCGGCCGCGCTCGATGATCCTGCGCGTCCTGCCCTGGACGAAGGGCGGCGAGCTCTTCTCGTTCAACTGCGCGGACCTCGCGGAGTGGCCGCCGGCCCTGGCCGAGTGCTTCGGACGGCGCGTCGTGAACGCGTATCACGTCCCGATCGTTCCGCCCCGGCCGGCACTTGGAGTATTCTTCAACCGCTGCGAGAATCTCGATAACATCGTCGTGTCGTGGCTCGAGGGGGCCATCACGGATACCGAAGCGGCGCGGATCATCGAGGTGATTCGCGACGGAATGGGATGGACGAGGACACCATGAATTCGAATGAGGCGGCCGCGCGTTTGCGGGTTGCGATCGTCGGGGCGGGTCCGTCGGGCTCGGCGCTCGCGATCCTGCTCGCCCGAGCGGGAGGCGACGTCACGCTCTTCGACGACGGCCGCCACCCGCCCCTGCTCGTCGGGGAATCGCTCGTCCCCGCCGTCGTGCCAATCTTGAGAAAGCTCGGCCTCGAACAGGAGACGGCCGGCTTCAGCCGGGTCAAGCCCGGCGTCTCGTTCATCTGGTCGCCCACCCACCGGGTCAGCGTGACGTTCGATCGCTTCGTGCCGGCCGTGTTCCCGTACGCCTACAACATCCCGCGCCCGCGCTTCGACGAGGCGCTGCTCGCCAAGGCGCTCGCCTCCGGCGTGCGCCACGTCCCGGTCCGAGCCCGCTTCGAGCCCGGCAACGGTCACGGGGCGGGCGCCGAGCTGACGCTCGCGCCCGAGACGCTGGCCGCCGCGCCGGGCATGTACGAGCATCCCCCGCACCTCGTCGTCGACGCCACCGGCCGCACCCGCCAGGGGGCGCGCGCGCTGTCGATCGGCGCCAAGCTCGGACCGCGGAAGGACGTCGCGCATTTCGCCCATTTCGAGAACTTCAGCTGGGACGACGTGCCGGGCCAGGTGCTCATCGCGCGCGGTCAGGCCGGCGGCTGGACCTGGTGCATCCCGCTTCAGGATCGTCTCTCCATCGGGATCGTGCTGGATCAGGCCGACGCGGCCAAGCTCGGGCGCACTCCGGAGGAGCGGCTCGAGTGCGCCATCAAGACCGATCCCTGGCTCTTCTCCGTCGCCGGCGACGCCAAGCGCATGACGGAGGTGGCGACCTACGCCAACTACCAGCTCATCTCCGAGCGCGGCTACGGGCCCGGCTGGGTCATGCTGGGAGACGCGTTCGGGTTCATCGATCCCATGCTCTCGCCCGGCGTGTTCCTCGCGCTGCGCTCGGCCGAGCTCTTGGCCGACGGTCTGGCGCCGTGGCTCGAGCGTCAGGCCGCGCCGTCGCCGATGGAGATGCAGTCGGTGCTGGCGGCGTACGCGGCGGCCCAGACCGAGATGCTGTCGGCATGGTTCGAGCTGGTGGCGTATCTCTACGACGGGCGGCTGGCCGCTCTGATGGAGGCGGGGAAATCCTGGATGGCGCCGGACGCGGGATTCCTCAGACGGATGATCCAGCAGCACATCGGCCGCCAGGTGGGCCGGCTCGCCAGCGGCGCGGCGACGACGTCCCGCTATAGCCGCGGTCTCCTGCGCTTCCTG
>QHSM01000697.1 GCA_003221595.1 Candidatus Rokuibacteriota bacterium
CGGATCATCATGATGTTGACGAACTTCGCCACCAGCCGGCTTCCGTACTTCGGATCCGGCAGCACTTCTCGCTTGGCCGCTCCTGCCCTGCGCATGCCTTACCCTTACCCCGCCGCGCCCTTCGTCGCCTTGGCGCCGTACTTCGACCGGCTCTGCTTGCGGCCCGCGACGCCGGCGGTGTCGAGCGTCCCCCGGATGATGTGATAGCGGATCCCCGGGAGATCCTTCACGCGGCCCCCGCGGATCATGACGATCGAGTGCTCCTGCAAGTTGTGGCCGACGCCCGGAATGTAGGACGTCACCTCGAGGCCGTTCGTCAGCCTCACGCGCGCGACCTTACGGAGCGCGGAGTTCGGCTTCTTCGGCGTCGTCGTGTACACACGGATGCAGACGCCCCGCTTCTGCGGACACGCCTGCATCGCGGGCGTCTTCGACTTCTTCCGCACCGCCTCACGACCCTGACGGACCAGCTGGTTGATGGTCGGCATGACTCTCCGCGCCCTTTAAGGCGACAAAACTCTCACGTTATAACCGAGACACCCTGTGCTGTCAACGCGTTAGCCGCTATCCGGCCACCGCCACCGACTCGTCGGCGTCGCCCGTGTCGGCGACCGGCGGCGTCAGCGAGAGCACGCTGTCGAGCGACTTCACGGCCTCGCCGCCCGGCGTCAGCACTTCCACCCGGGTGTAGTTCGACAGCCCGGTCCCGGCCGGGATGAGCCGGCCGACGATCACGTTCTCCTTCAGCCCGCGGAGGTCGTCGGTCTTGCCGGAGATCGCCGCCTCCGTGAGCACCCGGGTCGTCTCCTGGAACGAGGCGGCCGAGATGAAGCTGTCGGTCGACAGCGACGCCTTCGTGATGCCGAGGAGCACCGGCTTGGCGGTCGCGGCGCGCTTGCCCTGCGCCAGCACCGCGTCGTTCTCCGCCTGGAACACGAACTTGTCGACCAGCTCGCCCACGACGAACTCTGTGTCGCCGACCTCCTCGATGCGGACCCGCCGCAGCATCTGGCGGACGATGATCTCGATGTGCTTGTCGTTGATGGTCACGCCCTGCAGGCGATAGACCTCCTGCACCTCGTTGACCAGGTACCGTTGCAGCTCGCGATCGCCGAGCACCGCCAGATAGTCGTGCGGGTTGGGCGATCCGTCCATGAGGGCCTCGCCCGCTCGCACGCGGTCGCCCTCGTGAACGCTGATGTGCTTGCCGCGCGGGATCAGGTATTCCTTCATCTCCGCGTTGTCGGCCCGGATCACGATCTTGCGCATGCCCTTCACGAACCCGCCCATCTCGACCCGGCCGTCGATCTCGGTGATGACGGCCTGCTCCTTTGGCTTGCGCGCCTCGAACAGCTCCGCGACCCGCGGCAGACCGCCGGTGATGTCCTTGGTCTTGGTCGTCTCACGCGGGATCTTGGCGATGATGTCGGCGGCGAAGACCTCGGCGCCGTCGGGCGCGCTGAGATTCGCGCCCACCGGCAGCGCGTACCGATGCCGCTCGGTCGACTCGGCGGTGGCCTGACCCTCGCCGGCCGAGCGGATGATGATGCCCGGCTGGAGCTTGCCCTCCGCGTCTTCGATGACGACCTTGCGCGCGAGACCGGTGACCTCGTCGAACTCCTCGCGCACCGTCATGCCCTCGACGATGTCCTGGTACTCGACCCGCCCGGTGAACTCGGTCAGGATCGGGTTGGTGAACGGATCCCACTCGACGAGCACGGCCCGCGTCCTGACGCGCTGGTCGGCCTTCACCTTGATCTTGGCGCCGTACACGACCGGGTAGCGCTCGCGCTCACGGCCGCGATCGTCAGCCACGCCGATCTCGCCGTTGCGGTTCGTCGCCACCAGATCGCCGTCGCGGTTCACGACGGTCCGCAGATTGTGGTACTTCACGATTCCCGAGCTCTTGGCCTCGTGCTTGGAGGCCTCCACCACGCGGCTGGCGGTGCCGCCGATGTGGAACGTCCGCATGGTGAGCTGGGTGCCGGGCTCGCCGATCGACTGCGCGGCAATGATGCCGACCGCCTCGCCGAGCTCGGCCAGCCGTCCGGTGCCCAGGTTGCGCCCGTAGCACATGACGCAGATGCCGCGCTTGGTGTCGCAGGTCAGCGTCGACCGGATCCGCACGCGCTCGAGGCCCGAGTCCTCGATCTTCTGCGCCAGGTCCTCGTTGATCTCGGTGTTCGCCTGGACGATGATCTCGCTCGACAGCGGGTCGCGGATGTCCTCGGCGGCGACGCGGCCGAGAATGCGGTCGCGCAGCGACTGGATGATGTCACCGCCCTCGACCAGCGGCGTGGCGTCGATGTACTTCACCGTCCCGCAGTCGTACTCGCTGACGATGACGTCCTGCGACACGTCGACCAGCCGTCGCGTCAGGTAGCCGGAGTCGGCCGTCTTCAGCGCGGTGTCGGCGAGGCCTTTGCGAGCCCCGTGCGTCGACGTGAAGTACTCGAGGACCGTGAGGCCCTCGCGGAAGTTCGATGTGATCGGCGTCTCGATGATCTCGCCGCTCGGCTTGGCCATCAGCCCGCGCATGCCGGCCAGCTGGCGGATCTGCTGCTTGCTGCCCCGGGCGCCCGAGTCGGCCATCATGTAGATCGGGTTGAACTCGCCGCCCTGCTC
>QHSM01000698.1 GCA_003221595.1 Candidatus Rokuibacteriota bacterium
CCTGGCGGCCGAGGGCTATAGCGTCGCGACGGCGGGAAGCGGCGAGGAGGCCCTGACGCGCTTCGGGGAGCAGGACTTCGACGTCATCGTCACCGACATCGTGATGCCCGGGCTCAACGGGCTCGATCTGCTCGAGCGCTCGAGGGTGTTGAATCCGCGGGCGTCGGTCATCGTGATGACCGCGTACGCCGCGCTCGAAACGGCGATCACCGCGCTTCGTCGCGGGGCGTGCGACTACCTCGAAAAGCCTTTCTCGATGGACGTTCTCAAGGAGCGAGTGCAGCGCCTGCTCCAGTATCGGGAGATGATCTGGAAGGAGGGGCTCGTGCGGCGGGCGGTGCAGCCACCCGCGGCCGGCCACACGCTGGTGGGGGAAAGCGACGCGATCCGAGCCGTGCGCGAGCAGATCGCGCTGGCGGCGCGCACGTCGAGCAACGTGCTGGTGACGGGCGAGAGCGGCGTCGGAAAGGAGCTGGTCGCCCGCGCCGTGCACGCGGCCAGCGCGCGCCACGACGGAGGCTTCGTTCCCGTCAATTGCGGCGCGATCCCCGAGACCCTGCTGGAAAGCCAGCTCTTCGGTCACCTCCGCGGCGCCTTCACGAGCGCCGTGCAGGCGAATCCCGGCCTGTTCGCGACGGCGAGCCACGGCACGCTGTTCCTGGACGAGATCGGCGAGATGGCCCTGCCGCTGCAGGTCAAGCTTCTCCGGGTCATCGAGGAGAAATGCGTCCTGCCGGTCGGCGGAACCAAGCCGGTGCTGGTGGACGCCCGGATCATCGCGAGCACGAACCGCGACCTCGAGCGCGAGGTCGAGGCCGGACGATTCCGCGAGGATCTCTTCTACCGGCTCAATGTCGTGCACCTCACCGTGCCGCCGCTCCGCGAGCGGCGGGGCGACATCCCGATCCTGGTCGATCACCTCGTAGAGCGGCTCAACGCGAGGCTCGAGGCGCGCTGCCTCGGCGTCGAGCGGGACGCGCTCTGGTCGCTCATCGGCCGGCCGTGGAAGGGCAACGTCCGCGAGCTCGAGAACGTCCTCGAGCGGGCCATGGTCCTCGGCCGCGGCGAGCTGATCTCGATGCGCGATCTGTCATCCGATCAGGGGGCCGCCGGCGGGACCTCGCCCCAGGATCTTCGCGGCGCTGTGCGTCGGTTCGAGCGCCAGCACCTGATGGACGTGCTCGCGGCAACTCAGTCCGACAAGCGCAAGGCGGCCCGCCTGCTAGGGATCAGCCTGGCGTCCTTTTACCGCAAGCTTCGCGGTGAGGGCGACGAGACGGGATCGTCCGCCTCGAAGTCTCAGAGGGCCGACGACGCCCTCAAGTAGGCGAGCACATCGGTCTCGAAGTCAGCGATCGTTTCACCGAAGGCGCGATCGAAGTTCGCCCGGCGGTCCGTCGAATCCTTGAACGACGCGAAATACGCCTTCATCCGGTCGAATCCCCGCTGCTCGATCAGATAGTCGGCCATGAGAAATGCGAGCTGATAGGTCGTCGACCCGCCCTCGCGCGCGCGCCAGGCCGTGAAGCCCCGAGAGGTGCCGCGTGCCTCGAGATCGAGTCCGCCCTCGAGCAGCGTCGCGTGGTGACGAAGACCCGACGTCGCCGCCATGCGTCGGCGCCCCAGCGAGTCGAGGCCGAGATGCTCGAGCGTGGAGTAGGCGACCCATTCCGCCATGCCCTCGGCCAGCCACTGCTCTCCTCGGCCTTCCCCGCCGGCAAGCTCGATCTGCGCCACATGGGTGAGCTCGTGGGCGACGAGACGTAGCCATTCACGATCGCTCCGGTCGCGGGGCCTGTCGTAGAGAAGCACCTGCCCGCGCGTGACGACGCCGATCGCGAAGTCACTCAGCTCCGCGGCGAGGACGGGCGAGACTCGGGCGTCCCGGATGAGGCCCTGCTCGAACGCCAGACGCCCGCCGTAGACGTGAACCGTCAGATGGTCCGGGACCGCGAGGCCCAGGCGTGACGAGATGATCGCGGCGATGCCGCGAACGGCTTCGTCGGTCGTTTCGAGCGCCCGGGCGTTGGCCGGGACGACCAGCGCGATCAGCGAGAGCGGCGTGACGACCCGGCTACGGCCGCTCCCGCCGAGTACCCCGGCGACGGCGGACAGGAAGAGCATGCAAAGGACGACGCTGACTCGACGCACTGAGGACCGCACGCACCCCTTCGAGCGAGAGAGTCCGCAGGAACCGACGGATGCGGCGGGCGACCGCGTTCCCTACGTCGAGACCATTGTGACACGCAGGGGCGGGGCCTGGGAAGGGGCCTGTGACGGGGCTAACCGGCCAGCGGCCTTGGAATCCTCGCGGCGGGGTGGCCCGCCGCGAGGCTCGGACATTTTACCGGGTTGGCGGCGGCTGGGGCATGGACCTCGACGCGTCGGTGGAGCTGGGAGAAGAGCCGCTCCCGCCCGGAGCGCTCCCGAGCGTGCTGCCGCTGTCGGTCGACGGGGAGGCCGCGGGCGGCTGCTCGCGGTTCCGGTTCTCTCCGACCTTCCCGGTCTGGTTGGAGTCGGTACAGCCGGCCGCGACGCCCGCGAGTAGCGCGAGTGCGAAGACTGCCGAGAGAGTCTTTTTCATACTGAGATCCTCCTGAGGGGCTGCCCCTATCCCTTGATTTGCACGGACTTTGCGACCTTCTGACCGCCCCGCTCCTCG
>QHSM01000699.1 GCA_003221595.1 Candidatus Rokuibacteriota bacterium
TAGTGTTCGCGATGCCCGCGCGCCGCGAGAACAGGAGGTCAGAGGCCGCTGGCTATCGCCGGAGCCCGAGCACTTCGAACCGCCCGTACTGCCTGAAGTGATGATCAAACGTGAACGCCGTCCGGGCCCCGCGCGATTCGAGGACGGCGAACGAGATGGCGTCGCACAGGCTCCAGTCCTTGTCCGTGTGTCTGGCGAGAATGGCCTTGGCGCGCTCTTCCTCCTGCTGGAGGGCATGCAGCACGGGTAGCCCGCCCGTCAAGAGCCATTCCCGGGCGATCACGCGACCAAGCTTCCGGAGCAGGAGAGCGTGCGCTTCCGCCTCGATATAGTTCGTGATGAAGCTTGGCCGGCGCTCCGAGGCGATGCGATCCGCGACGGTGACGGCGTGCTCATGATCGGCATCATCGGCGTCCAGGAGGGCGAGAATAGCACTGGAGTCCCACAGGACGCCGCGCCTCATCGATCGAGGACGGCGTGCTTGTCGCGAGCGCCGGGCGGATGGCCTCCGCCGTGACCGGCCCCGGCCAGGCGGAAGATCGGATGGTCCCTGGTGAAGGGTGGGATCCCGGCTCGTCCGACGCGCACCGTGCCGGCTGACAGGGCACGCTCGAGCACCAGACGGCGGCCGCGGTGACGGATGCTCGGCAGGTCACCTCGACGGATCATACGCCACACGGTGGATACAGAGACCCCGAGCGCCTGCCCCGCTTTGGCGACACTGACTCCGGCGCTTGTTCGAGCCATGGCGCCAATCGTATCAAGACTCGATCAGTGTGTCAATCGTCTCATCCCCGGTCCACGACTCGCATCGCGTCGGTTCCGCCTGGCCGGGATCCCGCCGTCCCGGGAGAGGGTAGCCTGGTGCCGTGATAGGGGGCATCGCCGACCCCTGAACGGAAACGTCCGGGCGGAATCCTCCTCGTCCGAGGGAGTAGCACGAAGACATTCCCGCGCGCCGTCGGCTCTATTGACAGCTGCCGTCGGTGTCGCCGATAGTCCAAATGCGGGTCGAGGCGGGCCCCATCGAGGAGAGACAATGGCCAAGGACGTGCTGACCGTGCATCACGCCGACCGCCGGCGCGACGTGGTGATGCCCTATGCCCCCGCGCTCCTGGTGCGGCGCGGCAGCCTCGTCTTCCTGTCGGGCGTCACGGCGGCGCCGGTCTACCACAGCCATCCGCATCGCGACGAGGAGTTCGACCTGCCGACGAGCATGCGCGAGCAGGCGACGCTCGCCATGGAGAACCTGAAGAAGACGCTCGACGCCGCCGGCTGCGGGCTCGGCGATCTCGTCTCGGCCACGCGCTACCTCACCGACGTCCGGGAGCAGGACGATCTCAATCGCGTGTGGGCCGCCTACCTGGGGGATCACCGCCCGACCACCACGACCGTCGAGGTCTCGCGGCTCGCGACCCATCCGCGCTGCAAGCTCGAGATCAGCGCCATCGCCGTCGCCGACGCGGCCGCGCCACGAAGACGCAAGCGGTCGCACCGCGCCGCGGGAGGGCGAGGGCCATTTCGGGGCCCTCGCCGGTGACGATGGCGACGCTTGGCTTCATCGGGCTCGGCGCCATGGGGAGCCGCATGGCCCGGCGGCTCCTCGCGGCGGGACATCCGCTGGTCGGCTACAACCGAACGGCCGCGAAGGCGGAGCCGCTGGTCGCGGCGGGGATGAAGCTCGCGGCCTCGCCGCGCCAGGTGGCGGAGGCGGCCGACGTCGTCTTCAGCATGGTCAGCAACACCGAGGCCCTGGAGGCCATCGCCCACGGCTCCGACGGCGTCCTCGTCGGGCTGCGCCCGGGGACGACGTGGGTCGAGATGAGCACCGTGAGCCCGACCGCCACGCGCCGCCTCGCCGAAGCGGCCGCCGCCCGGGGTGCGACGGTGATCGACGCGCCGGTGTCGGGCAGCGCCATCACGGTCGAGCAGGGTCAGCTCTCGTTCATGGTGGGCGGCGACCCCGCCGCGCTCGAGCGCGTGCGGCCCTACCTGCTCGCCATCGGTCCCACCATCACCCACGTGGGGCCGCTCGGCCTCGCGGCGACGATGAAGATCGCCACCAACCTCGGCATCGCCGTCCAGATGCTCGCCTTCAGCGAGGCCGTGCTGCTCGCCGAGAAGGCGGGGATCGCGCGCGAGCGCGCCGTCGAGACGCTGCTCAAGAGCGTCGTCGCCTCGCCGATGCTCAAGTACCGCGGGCCGTTCGTCCTCGAGATGCCGGCGGAGGCGCTGTTCAGCGTGCCGATGATGCAGAAGGACCTCGAGCTGGCGCTGGAGCTGGGCCATCAGCTCGGCGTGCCGCTGCCGACGACTGCCCTCACCCAGTCCATGCTGACGGCGGCCCGCGCCCTCGGCCTGGGCGAGCGCGACTTCGCCGTCGTCTTCGACGTGCTCGCGCGGCTGAGCGGGCTGTCGGGGAGCCGCCGACCCTGATGAAGCCGCAACGTCCACGCCCCCGACTGGCCGGGGCGGCCCGGCTACCACGGAGCCCGACGGCCCACGGTGGGCGGGGCGGACTTCTGCCTCGAATGGGAAGGCACGGTCCAGCAGGTGCTGGAGGTGCTCGGGAAGAACGGCGTCGCGCCGGAGGTAGGGCCAGCCACGCGCACATGCGCGCGCGGTCCGTCGACCAGTGTCTACTTCCGTGATCCCGACGGCAACCTGGTG
>QHSM01000273.1 GCA_003221595.1 Candidatus Rokuibacteriota bacterium
ACCGAGCAGCACGATCGCGATCGCTGTCACGAGGAATCTCATCGCGCGAAGTCCTCCTGGGCGGCCGTGAGCGTGTCGGGGGCCGCGAGAAGGTCGAGCGCCGTGAGCGCCAGGGCCTTCGCCCCCGCGACCATTCCGGCACGGGCCATCGGCGAGCGCGCCCACTCCGCGAACTCGCGGGAGTGTCCGGGTACGCCGTCCGGGGAAATACGGATGTACGGGTGGATCGTCGGGAGCGCCTGGCTGACGTTGCCGCAATCGGTCGAGCCGTAGCCGGCCTCGCCGTCGTCCGGGTCCACCGGGAACCCGATCACCCCGAGATTTCGCTCGAAGAGCTCGGCCATGGTCCGGTTCGGCTTCATCGGATCGTGGATCGTCGGCTCGGCCGTCACCTCGACGCGGCAGCCGGTCGCGGCCGCGGCGCCGTCGGCGCAGGCCGTGAACCGCCGGAGCACCTCCTGACAGTAGTCCTTCGTGAGGGCGCGCAGATAGAAATCGGCGCGGGTGTACTCGGGAATGATGTTGGGCTGGTCGCCGCCCTTGACGATGATGCCGTGGACGCGCGCGTCGGGCCGCAGCTGCTGGCGCATCTGGTCGAGCGCGACGAAGAGCTGGATGACCGCGTTCAGCGCGTTCACGCCACGCCACGGCCAGGACGAGGCGTGGGTGGCCTTGCCGTGGAACTCGGCCTTCGCCTTGATGATGCCCAGCGTCGGCCGCCACACCTGCGTTCCGCTCCGGCCGTGAATCATCATCGCGGCGTCCACCCCGCGAAAGACGCCGGCCTCCATCAGGCGCACCTTGCCGGCGCCGCCTTCCTCTGCCGGCGTGCCGATCACCTGGATGCGGCCCGCGAACGGGATCCGGCCGAGCGCCACGGCGAGAGCCGCCCCGGCGCCTGTGCCGGCCGTCGCGATGACGTTGTGGCCGCACGCGTGACCGATGGAAGGAAGGGCGTCGTATTCCGCCAGGATCGCGATGGTGGGCCCGGCGCCGGTTCCGTTGATCGTGGCCCGGAAGGCCGTCGGCAGACCGCCGATGGAGCGCTCGACCCGGGCGCCGTGCTTCTCGAGAAACTCGGTGAGCCAGGCGTGAGCCTTCTCTTCCTTGAAGCACAGCTCCGGAGTGCCGTGGATCCGGTGGGAGAGCGCTTCCAGGTCGTCCGCCAGCCCATCCACCGCGCCCGCGACCTTTTGCTTGGCGTTTGCGATCGTGTCTTCAAAGGCTGTCACTGTTGGTCTCCTGGATCTGCGGGGTTGCGAGACCGCGGTGGCCGATCGCGCACAACTACATCACCGCCACATCATCGCGGCCGTGGGCGGGGAATCGCGCGGGCGAGGGAGAATCGCGCCGGCTGTCGAGGAAGTTTACACAGTTCCGGAAAGCGACGACAGGCCCCGCTCACTCCTTCTCGAGCTTGGTGATCGGGACCGGGCGAGTGGTCTCGAGCCCGACACGTCGACCGGAAACATATCGCACCTCACCCGCGACGGTGAACGAGCCGAGCTCCTCGCTCAGCACGTCGATCCAGCAGACCTTTCCGAGCTTCAGCGACGTCGTCGTGGGCATGGTGAGCCAGAGTCCGTGGCGGCTTGCGTCTTGGGCGCGCCCCAGGAGGGCCTCGTCGTCGATCCACACCCGCACGGGCCACGAGACGGCGATTCGTGGATGACGACGGCGCTCCCGTATCGCGCTCATTGTCTGCTTCCTGCTACATCTTCCGTGCCATCGACAAAGGGCTTGTAGCCCGTGGAGTTCTGGCGCACAGCCCACGCGACACCGAGCGGATCGTAAGCTTCGTCGACGCTCGGGCGGCCTTGGTAGGTACCTTGGTGCGGTCCGTCATATACTGCGTGAGTGACCAAGCGAGTCCTGATCGTCGATGACGAGCCTCCGGTAATCGAAGTCCTGAAGGATTTCTTCCGCCAGTTTCGCCACGCCCACTCGTACGAGACCGAGTCGGCGAAAGACGGAGCGGAGGCCCTGATCGTCCTGCTCCAGGGCAAGTTCGATCTGATCCTTCTGGACATGCACATGCCTCGGATGGGCGGCCTCGAGCTCCTCAAGCAGGTGCGCGGTCTCGGCGTGAAGGTGCCGGTCATCATGATCACCGCCAACGCGGACACCAAGGCCGCGGCCGAGGCGCTGAGCGGCGGCGTGTTCGCGTACATCCCCAAGCCGTTCGACATCCGCCACCTCGACCACCTCGTCGCGCTCGCGGTCTCGAGCGGATCGTAGCCGCCCGATGGCTGGATCGCCCCGCGCCGGCGGAGCGGCCGGCGGGCGCTTCGTCGTCATCGGCGCGACCGGGCAGCTCGGGTCCGATCTCGTCCGCAGCTTCGACCGCCCGGGCGAGCTGATCCCTCTCGGCTCTCGCGACCTCGACGTGCTCGACGCCGCCGGGGCGCGGTCGACGCTCGCCAACCTGCGACCGACCGTGGTGGTCAACGCGACGGCTTACAACCTCGTCGACCGGGCGGAGGAGGAGCGGCCGCGGGCGTTCGCGCTGAACGCCGAGGCGGTCGGCTCGCTCGCGGCGGCCTGTCACTCGCTCGGCGCGGTCTTCGTCCACTTCTCGACGGACTACGTCTTCGACGGTCGCAAGCGGACCCCGTACGTGGAATCCGACGCGCCCGCTCCCCTGGGCGTCTACGGCGAGTCGAAGCTTGCGGGGGAGCGGCTGGCGCTCGAGCGGTGCGAGCGAACGGTCATCTTCCGCGTTTCGGGCCTATTCGGGATCGCGGGCAGCTCGGGCAAGGGCCGAACGAACTTCGTCGAGACGATGCTGCGCCTGGCGCAAGAGGGAAAGCCGCTCCGCGTCGTGGCCGACCAGGTGCTGGGACCGAGCTACACGCTCGACATCGCGCGCAAGGTCTGGGTCGTGCTCCCGAAGGCCGCCCATTCGATCTATCACCTCACGAGCGGCGGGCAGACGAGCTGGTACGACTTTGCCCGGCGCGCCTTCGGGCTCGCCGGGGTGACGGCCGACATCACGCCCGTGACCGCCGCGGAGTTCGGGGCCAGAGCCCCGCGGCCTGCGTACTCCGTGCTGGGACACGCGCACCTCGCCGCGCTGGGCGAAGACGACCTCCGGTCCTGGGACGCGGCGCTCGCCGCGTACATCGCGGAGCGGTCGGCGTCCCGGTAGCACGCCCGCGTCGAGGCTCGCCGTCACACCGGGCTGGCTCTCGCCCGCGCGATCCTCCGCTCCAGCGCCGGATGCGAAAAGAAGATGATCTCTTTGAGGCGATGGGGACGGCGCTCGGCCAGGTTCAATCGCGCCAGGCGCTCCATGGCTCCGATGAACGCGTGGGCGTTGCCGGTCGTGGCCAGGGCGAAATCGTCGGCCTGGCGCTCGATCCAGCGCGAGAACCCGTTGCCCAGGGGAAGCTGGATCAGCCCGAGCGCCAGCAGTACGAGCGCCAGCCACGGCAGGCCCGCCGGATCGGCCGGCCCGGCGAGCCCGAGGAGCGGTACGCCGGCGTCGAGCCCGAGCGCGGCCAGTCGCGCCGTGAGAAGCAGCAGCGCGCCCTGGACGAGGAGGCCGCGCCGGACGTCACCGTGGACGTGATGGCCGAGCTCGTGGGCCAGCACCGATTCGATCTCCTCGGGAGTAAAGCTGCTCAGGAGCGTGTCGAAGATGATGATCCGCCGCGTACGCCCGATGCCGACCACCGCGGCGTTGGCCGTCCGGCTCTTCCGCGACTGGTCGGCCACGAAGACGCCGACCGCGTCGACGTGCGCGCGGCGCGCGAGCGTGAGCAGCCGCTCGCGGAGCTCCGCGTCGGCCAGCGGCGACAATCGATAGAAGAGCGGGACGACCCAGATCGGAAGCACGGCGGTGAGCGCGATCTGGACCGCGAAGAACACGGCCGCCGCGAGGAGCCACCAGTAGGGCGTCAGCGCGATCAGGGCGTAGGCGATCTCGACCGCCGCGAAGCCCAGCGCCCCGGCGATCAGCAAGGCCTTCAGGCGATCGGCGAGCCATGCGCGGGGCGGCTGGTGGAGAAGACCGAAGCGTCGCGGAAGCCAGTATCCCCGCGCGAGCGTCACCAGAAGGCCGAGCGCGCCGTGCCCGAAGCCGAGCGCGAGCGCGACCAGCGCGACCTGGGCCCATGCCGCGGGCGTGACCCGCGCCGCCCACTGCCCGACGGCATGGCCGGCGCCCGTCAGGAGCACGGCCAGGAGATAGGCGACCGAGATGGTGAAGCCGAGGAGCCCGAGCCAGAGCTGGAACCGGTGGTAGCGGTCGGCGTCGGCCATGTGGCATTGTACCCACCGGCGCGCCGGCCGCCGCCGATGCGGATGTGCCTGATACAATGGCGCAACATTCAGTGCAGGCAGAGGGAGCCATCATGTTCGAGTCCGTCGAAGAGGTCCAGCAGCGGTTCCGGGACGCGCGGTACATCGCGAGCCGCCGTGTGTCCACCGTCGTGTACCTGGCCGCGCGCATGGGCCGTCCGGTGCTCGTCGAGGGGCCGGCCGGCGTCGGCAAGACCGAGCTGGCCAAGACGCTGTCCGACATCACCGGACGTCCGCTCATCCGGCTGCAGTGCTACGAGGGGCTCGACGAGGGCAAGGCTCTCTACGAGTGGAAGTACGCCAAGCAGCTCCTCTACACGCAGCTCCTCCGCGAGCGCATCGGCGAGCTGATCGCCGACGCGCCCTCGCTGCCCGACGCGGTGGCGAAGATCGCGGGCGAGGAGGACGCGTTCTTCTCGTTCCGCTTCCTCTCGCCCCGGCCGCTCCTCTCGGCGATCCTGGCCGAGCAGCCGGTCGTGCTGCTCGTCGACGAGATCGACAAGGCTGAGCCGGAGTTCGAGGCGTTCCTGCTCGAGGTGCTCTCGGACTTTCAGGTGTCGGTTCCCGAGCTCGGGACGGTGCGGGCCCGGCACATCCCGCTCGTCGTGCTGACGTCGAACAACGCCCGGGAGCTCTCCGACGGCCTCAAGCGCCGGTGTCTCCATCTGTTCATCGACTTCCCGACTCCGGCCGACGAGCTGCAGATCATCCGGCTGAAGGTGCCGGAGATTCCGGCGGAGCTCGCCCGGGCGGTGGTCGCCGCCGTGCAGAAGATTCGCGCGCTGGACCTCCGCAAGCTCCCGTCGGTCTCGGAGTCACTGGACTGGGCGCGCTCGCTCGTGATCCTCAACGCGCGGGCGCTCGACGCGGCGCTCGTCGAGTCCACGCTGACCCTGCTCGTCAAGCACGAGAAGGATCTCGAGCGCGTGAAGGGCTCGCTGGACAAGGTCCTGGCGGAGTAGCCCCTGGACGAGCGAATCCTCGAGTTCATCGGCGATCTGCGCCGGGCCGAGATCCGCATCTCGCCCTCGGAGGCCCTCGACGCGCTCGCCGCGAGCGCCGCCGTCGGTCTCTCCGACCGCGAGACCTTCAAGGCGACCCTCGCGGCGACACTGATCAAGGAGTTCCGCGATCACTCGACCTTCGATCGCCTCTTCAACCTCTACTTTCTCGACCTCGAGGCGCTGGGCGAGGGGCTGAAGAAAGCGCTCGGTCCCGAGGACCCGCGCGTGCAGGAGATGCTCGACGATCTCCTGGCCAACGAGGACATGGAGCTCGACGAGCTGACCGAGCTGCTCATGCGCGGGCAGGGCAGCGAGATGGAGATGGCCATCCGCTCCGGCGGCCAGAACGCGGGCCTCGAGCGGCTCATGTACTTCCTGCAGGTCGGGTTCTTCTCGCGCCGGATCTCGGACAACTTCGACTGGTCCGCCATCGAGGGCGACCTCGAGCGCGTCATGAAAGCGCTCGAGGAGCGCGGTCTGGACCCCGGCCAGCTGGCCCGGATCCGCAACTACCTCGAATTGCGGCTCGAGGCGTTCAAGCGAATGATCCGCCAGCACGTCGAGCGCGAGCTGGAGCGCCGGGCGTACCGACAGGGGGAGAAGCTCACCCGCGAGGTCCTCGCCGAAAAGCCGCTTTTCGCGCTGACGCCCGACGAGATCGCCCAGATGAAGAACGTCGTCGCCCGCCTGGCGCGCAAGATCAAGGACGCGCTGGCGCTGCGCCAGCGCCAGGAGCACCGGGGGCGCCTCGACACCCGGCGCACGACCCGGAAGAGCCTCCAGTACGGCGGGGTGCCGATGGAAGTCTTTCTCAAGCGGCGCCACCGGGAGAAGCCGAAGCTCATCACCATCTGCGACGTGTCGGATTCGGTCCGCAACGCCTCGCGCTTCATGCTGCAGCTCGTCTGGAGCCTCCAGGAGTGCTTCAGCCGTGTCCGCTCCTACGTGTTCGTGTCGGAGATCGCCGAGGTCACGCAGGCGTTCAGCACGTTTCCGGTCGAGCGCGCGATCGAGTGGGCCCTGAAGGGCGCACCGGTGGACTACCACTGCCGGTCCGATTTCGGGTTCGCGTTCAGCCGGTTCGCGAAGACGGAGCTCGAATCGCTCGACCGGAAAACCACGATCCTCATGCTGGGCGACGCGCGCAACAACTACAACGACCCGCAGGCGTGGGCGCTGCGGCTCATCCGCGAGCGGGTGAAGGGGATCATCTGGCTGAATCCGGAAGGCCAGTGGGGCTGGGGCATCGGCGACAGCGTGATGCCGCTCTACGCGCCCGCGTGCGACTTCGTTCGCGAGTGCCGGACGATCGGGCAGCTCGGCGAGGTCGTCGACAACCTCGTGCATCACTGGTGGCGTCGCGGCCGTTAGGCTGCGTCGCCGCTCGCGTCGATCGGACGTAGCACAAATCGGCCACTGGCGAATTTCCGGCCGCGCGCGCGACTGACGAAATTCGCCAACCGACTGACGTTCCGTCACACCATCCGGCCCACTTCTCGGAATTGAGTCGACGCCAATTCACGGAACCTACGTCGATTCTCTCTTGGCATTGCCTCTGCACTGTTCGTGGCGCATGAAGACTAAACGCCCGCTCCCCAAGCGATTTTCCGGAACAATACGTGTTTCCGGAATTCTCGTCGGCCTGCTGGTGGTCCTGCTGAGCGCGGCGTCAGCGGCGATCGCCGCGCCGTTCGCGTACGTGTCGAGCTTCGGCACGGACCGCGTGACGGTTGTCGATGGCGCGAACGGGAGTGTCGCGGCGACGATCGCGCTCCCGGGCGGCGCGATGCCGTACGGCGTCGCCGTCAATCCGGCCGGCACGCGCGCCTATGTCGCCAACTTCGGGGGCGGGTCCGTCTCGATCATCGACACGATGACGAACCAGGAAGTGGTCGGATCGCCCCTCACGATCTGCGATGGCTGCATGCCCCAGGGGATCGCGGTCAACGCGGCTGGCACGCGGGTCTACGTCGCCACCGCGGACGGAACAATCGCGGTGATCGACGCCACCACCAACAGATCGCTGGCGCCACTCGTCCTGAAGACCGGGGCGTTCGGCGGCATCGTGGTGGCGGGGTCGAGCGTGTTCGTCGCAGACTTCGGCGGCGGGAGGGTCCTCGCCGTCGACGTCAACACCGGGGTGATCACGCCGCTTCCGTTGAGCTTCTCGATGTTCGGCATCGCGGCGAGCCCCTCCGGCTCGCGCGTCTACGTGCCGTACGGCAAGATCAACAACGACCAGGAATACGACCTCGAGGTCGCGGTCATCGACGCCAGCGACCCCAGCGCCCCGGCGATCGTTGCGTCCGTTCCGGTCGGAACGCTCTTCAACAACTCGGGCGCCTCGCCGGCTGGCGTCGCGGTGAGCCCCTCGGAGACCCGTGTGTACGTGGCCGTCTCGGCGGAGAACACCGTGGATGTGATCGATGCCGCGACCAACACCCGGGTGGGCAGGGTGCAGCTGCCAGTCGGTTCCTCTCCGTATGGCGTGGCGCTCGATGCTTCCGGCTCGCGGGTCTTCGTCGGAAGATCCAACGACGGCATGCTGTCGATGATCGACACCGCGACGAACACCGTGACCGGGCCGTCGGTCGCGGTCGGCGCCTCTCCGGTCGTCTTCGGGGCGTTTGTCGGTACGCCGCAGTACACGCTGACGACGGGGACGAGCCCGAGCGGGGCCGGGACGATCACGCCCGCCACTAGTAAGTTTGACGTCGGCACCACGGTCAGCGTGACGGCGACGGCCAACACGGGCTATCAGTTCACGGGCTGGTCGGGGGCCTGCACGGGCACCGGTGCCTGCAGCGTGACGATGACGGCCGACCGGAGCGTGACCGCGAACTTTGCGCTGGTGCAGTACACGCTGACGACGGGGACAAGCCCGAGCGGGGCCGGGACGGTCACGCCCGCCACCGGTAGTAAGTACGACCACGGCACGCAGGTGAGCGTGACGGCGACGGCCAACACGGGCTATCAGTTCACGGGCTGGTCGGGGGCCTGCACGGGCACCGGTGCCTGCAGCGTGACGATGACGGCCGACCGGAGCGTGACCGCGAACTTTGCGCTGGTGCAGTACACGCTGACGACGGGGACGAGCCCGAGCGGGGCCGGGATGGTCACGCCCCCGACCGGTAGCAAGTACGACTACGGCACCCAGGTGAGCGTCACGGCGACCGCGAATGCGGGCTATCAGTTCACGGGCTGGTCGGGGGCCTGCACGGGCACCGGTGCCTGCAGCGTGACGATGACGGCCGACCGGAGCGTGACCGCGAGCTTTGCGGTGGCGCAGGTGCAGTACACGCTGACGCTGGCGAAAGGCGGAACCGGGACCGGGACGGTCGGCGCCCTGCCGTCGTCGTCGACGGGGATGTATAACTCCGGCACCGACGTGTCCGTCACGGCCGCGCCGGGCACGGGCTGCAAGTTCAGCGGTTGGTCCGGCGCCTGCTCGGGCAACGGCAACTGCAGCGTGAGGATGGACGCGGCCAAGAGTGTGACCGCGAACTTCACGCTGACGGGCCCGCTGACGTGTGACGAGACGATCGGCGACCTTCAGAAGAAGGCGGCCGCCGACAAGCACCACCTGAAGTACGGTCACTCGATGCGGGAAGCGCTCCGGCTGTACGCGGCGGCCCAGCAGGAGCTCGCCCGGGCCAGGGCGAAGGTGGGCGACCAGGACAAGAAGTACCTGAGCGCCCTGAAGGAGTTCAATAACGGTAAGGCGGCGTTCTGCGCCGGCCGCTACTGGCGCGCCGCCCACGAGTTCTGGGAGGCGTACCAGATCGCTCACAAGATCCTCGAGCACCACCGGCGCTAACCAACGCCGGCGATCCGCCGGGGTCGGCGTGTGCTAGCCTTCAGGCATGGCACCCGCCGACCCCGATTCTTTTAGGGACGAGGGGAGCGGGGGCCGGTCCACGAGGCTCCTGTCCCTGATCGCGGCGACCGTGCTCACGGTCGTCGCGCTGCTCACGAACGCCGCCGCCCAGCCCGACTGCAAGACGATCGAGGATTTCTCGAAGGCGAAGGTCGGCGAGTTTCCGGCCGACTGGAAGCCGCGCAAGGACAGCGGCAAGGACGCCTACCGCGTGATGGAAGAGCCGGGCTTCCGCTTCCTTCGCGCCGTCGTCCGCGGGCTCGGCGTCCAGGCGGCCAAGCAGTACGAGTGGGACCTCGAAGCGTATCCCGTGCTCGCCTGGTCGTGGCGGCCGCTGAAGTTCCCGGAGGGCGGGGACGAGCGCGACTC
>QHSM01000700.1 GCA_003221595.1 Candidatus Rokuibacteriota bacterium
CATCGCCAACGCGGTGACGGTACCGGTCATCGCCGACGCCGACAACGGCTACGGCAACGCCATCAACGTGATGCGCACGGTACGCGAGTACATCGGCACCGGCGTGGCGGGCATCCACATCGAGGATCAGGCGATCCCCAAGCGCTGCGGTCACGTGGCGGGGCGCCGGGTGATCCCGATCGAGGAGGCGGTCGGCAAGTACCGCGCGGCCGACGCCGTGCGGCGTGAGCTCGACCCCGACTTCGTCCTGATCGCGCGCACCGACGCGCGCGGCGCCAGCGGGGGCTCGCTCGACGACGCGATCCGCCGCGCCAACGCCTATCTCGAGGCCGGCGCCGACCTCGCGTTCGTCGAGGGCCCGACCAGCGTCGAGGAAGTCCGCCGCGTCTGCCGCGAGGTGAAGGGGCCGGTCTTCTACAACCAGACCGGCGTGTCGCCGCGCTTCAGCCTCGCCCAGATGCAGGAGCTGGGCATCGCGGTGACGATCCTGCCCGGCGCGACCTTCCGCGCGACGATCGAGGCGGTCTACAACCTGGCGGTCGCGCTCCGCGACGAAGGCCCGCTGGCCGAGGAGCGGTTTGCCCGGGAATTCGCGAAGCACCCGCTCGGCGACCTGCACACCTTCGCCGGTTTCGATCGCATCCGGCAGTGGGAGGCGCAGTACCTGCCGCCGGAAGAGCTGGAGAAGTACGCGGGCTCGATCGGCCACCAGCCGACGCGCACGTGACGGCCAGGCACCCGCGCCAGATCGTCGTCATGGGCGGCGGGTCGTTCAGCGTGGAGGCCGACGGGTCCCTGCTGGACGCCTACGTGCTCGATCTGTCCGGGAAGCCTCGGCCCCGGATCTGCTTCGTGCCGACGGCGAGCGGTGACTCGTCGATGTACATCACCAAGTTCTACGAGGCGTTCGGCGGGCGTGCGGAGGCGAGTCACCTCGGTCTCTTCGGGCGCCCGCGGACCGACATGGCGACGGTGCTCGCGAGTCAGGACATCATCTACGTGGGCGGCGGCAACACGGCGAACATGCTGGCGGTGTGGCGGGTGCACGGCGTCGATCGGATGGTGCGCGCGGCCTGGGAGCAGGGTGTCATCCTCACCGGCGTCAGCGCGGGCATGATCTGCTGGTTCGAGGCGGGCGTGACCGATTCCTTCGGCCCGCTGGCCGCCCTGCGCGACGGGCTCGGGATTCTGCCGGGAAGCGCGTGTCCTCACTACGACGGCGAGAGGGACCGCCGGCCGACCTATCAGCGGCTCGTCCGCGACGGGTTTCCGGCCGGCTACGCCGCGGACGACGGCGCGGCGCTGCACTTCGTCGACACGACGCTGAAGGTGTGCATTACCTCGCGGCCCGGGGCCGCCGTCTACCGCGTGAGCGCCGAGGGCGGGAAGGTCGCGGAGACGGCGCTGCCGGTCAGACTTCTAGCCTGAGGCCTGAGACCGCGGCCGGGGTCAGCCGGCGTCGACCGTCGGGTTCGTGGCGCCGGCGATCGCGGCGCAGGCGCACCAGAAGCAGCGGGTGACCTGGCCGGTTCTGGAGAAGGTCTTGACGCGGACCCACAGCTCGGAAAGGGGCGTTGCTTTCGCCACGCCGAGCATGTGCGGCACCCCGGGCTTCAGCACGAGACCCGTGGGGGGATAGAGGACGTAGTTGGGCGCCATCTTGCCGGCCGCGTAGACGATCGGCTCGAAATCGATCGAGCCGCTGGCCTTTGTGGGCAGCTTGAGCTTGTTCACCTTCTCGCCGCGCTCGATCATGCCGCCGAGCCGATCGGAGATCGAAGCGCCGGGGGGCGCGAGCACCACCAGCTCGAAGCCGCCCGGGACCGCGGTTTCTCCGGTGCCCACGTCGACGGCACCGTGACCGCTGAGCACGACATCGTCCTTGGTCGCCTGAATCGGCATCGTTCACTCTCCTCTACGCCCCCGGCCGCGGGGCACGCACGGGGCGTGGATCGCCGGAGCCTGTCCAGGCGAGATTAGCGGCTCTTCCCGGATTTACCGCCGGGATTGGGAAGCGGGGAGCGGCCTAGCGCTCGGTCAGGCGCCCTCTTCCTCGTACGCGGAAGCGACGAAGCCGGGAATCTGGGTCCAGCGAAGCCCCGGGGCGTCGTGGGTCCCTTCCACGGGGCGTGCCTGGGAGTCCTCCAGACCGAGCGGATGGTGAACCAACTCGATCAGGTTCCCGTCGGGATCGTGAATGTAAGTGTAGTGCTCGCCGGTGTCCTCGCGGCGTCCCTGCTGCGG
>QHSM01000701.1 GCA_003221595.1 Candidatus Rokuibacteriota bacterium
GAGCTCGCTGAGGCGGGCGAGCATGCCGTTCCAGTCGTCCACCTCAAGAGCGAAGTGGCTGGACGGAATGGTGGTCGGCTGCGGCCGAACGGTGAAGTGGATCTCGCTCGTGCCGAGGCGCAGTTGGAGCTGCCGTCGGTTGAGCGCCGGTCCCCGGTCCAGGAACTCGGCGCCGAGGACTTTCGTGTACCAGTCCTGGGTGCGCTCGCGGTTGCTGATCTGGACGTTGACGTGGTGGATCAGCTTCGGCGTGAACATGGGCGCGACCTCCGGCGGACGAATCATCGTCCGCCGGGTCGGCGCGCGTCAAGCCCCCTGCGAGCGGCGCGAGTCCAGCGCCAGCGGGTGCTCCAGGAACACCGCCGGCAGCGAAGGCTTCGAGCGACGGCCGGTCAGCCAGACGCTGCGGCGAACCGCCGAGGCCCTCCCTTCGCCGAAGTAGTCGATCACCCCTTCGCCGAAGTAGTTGATCAC
>QHSM01000702.1 GCA_003221595.1 Candidatus Rokuibacteriota bacterium
CCGGCAACGATGCCGGTACAGGCGGCGAGGAGCATGCGGCCGCGCGACATGAGGTCGAGCGTCGCCCACTGGTAGGCGAAGATGATCGGGTCGCGCACCGGAAAGCTCGCCATGCAGCCGACGCCGAGCGCGAGCCGGCGCGTGGCGGTGCCAAGCCCGCCGAGGAGCGCGAGCGAATCCGGCCGCGGCTTGGCGAGCAAGCTGTCGCCGACCCAGATCGAATCGAAGAGCGGGTTGGCGTCGACCTCGGCGGCGAGGGCCATCATCCGGTCCATCGTCGTCACGCCGATGAAGACACCGCGCTGGGGAAGGGTGAAACCGAACTTCGTGGGATGGACGGTCATGGTCTCACTCTCCGGCCGGCGCCGCGGGCGCCGCCATCACAGGTTGAGGTCCCGGTCGAGAATGGCTTTCCCAGCCGCCGTCCACGAACGGCGTATGCCCCGTCACGACGACGACCTTTCCATGAACTCGAGCTTCACCGTCGGCGCTCGCGGAGGAGGACGGGGAAGAGACCGCTCGGCAGGAAGAACACGAGCGCGATGTAGGTCGCGCCGACGAAGATCAGCCACGAGCGGAAGAGATCGCTCAGGACCTCGCGCGCGACGACCACGATGCCCGCGCCCAGCACGGGCCCGAGGAGCGTGCCGGTGCCGCCGAGCGTCGCGTACAGGACGGCGTCACCGGAGACCGCCCAGCCGAGCGTCTCGGGTGAGGCGATCCGCTCGTGTAACGCGGTGAGCGCGCCGGCGAGCCCGGCGAAGAACGCGGAGACCGCGACCGCCGCCGTCTTGTACTGCTCGACGTGATAGCCGGCGAAGCGGACGCGAACTTCGTTCTCGCGTATCCCGAGCAGGACCTGCCCGAACTGGCTCCGCGCGATGGCGGCGAGCAGCCGGTAGCCGAGGACGACTACGGCGAGGGCGACGTAGTAGAACGTGCCCGGTTGGGTGAGATCCACCCCGAGCAGCGGCGCCGGCACGACGCCGGCGAGGCCGTTGTCGCCGTTCGTGAGCCCGCGGGGATCGGTGAGGACGAGGAGGTAGAGCGCCTCCGCGCACGCGAAGGTCACGAGAAAGATCGCGACCGCGCCGACGCGCGCCGACAGGTAGCCGACGACGGCGCCGACGACGACGGAGGCGGCGAGCGCCGCCAGGAGCAGGACGGGCGCGGACGTCACGCCGCCGCGAACGACCAGGATCGCGACAGCGTAGGCGCCCGTGCCGAAGAAGGCGGCGTGCCCGAACGAAAACATTCCGACGTAGCCGTTCAGGAAGTCCCACGCCATCGCGTAGAGGCCCATCAGCATGACCTGCACGGCGAGATGCTCGACGTAGTGTGCATAGCGCGTTCCCGCGAGCGCGAGCGGAAGGAGGAGCGCGACGGCGACGAGCGCGGCGCCGACGGCCGGGCGGCGGCTCATTTCAGAATGCCAGCGCGACCGAACAAGCCGAGCGGTCGGAAGATCAGCACCGCGATCATCACGGCGAAGGCGAGGATGTTCCCGGCGGTGCCACTGAGGTACGCGACGCCGAACGCGTTGACGAGCCCGATCAGGATGCCGCTCACGACGATGCCGAGGAGACTGCCGAGCCCGCCGAGGATCACGACGACGAAGAGGATCATGAGGAGATCGAAGCACATCGTCGGGTACACGGACAGGATCGGGCCGGCGAGCACGCCGGCCACGCCCGCCACCCCGGTCCCGAGCGCGAAGACGAGCGAGTTGATCCGCGGCGCGTTCGTGCCCATCGCCTGCGAGATCTCGCTGTTGAGCGCGATGGACTGCACGAGGATGCCGAGCGTCGTCCGGTGGAAGGCGAGGGCGAGGAGGGTCATCAGCACCGCCGTGAACGCGATCACGAAGAGCCAGTACGTCGGATACACGATCGGTCCGAGGGTCAGGGTGCCGGCCAGGCCGGCGGGGACGTCGGAGAGCAGCGGGACCGGGCCCCAGACGAGCTTCGTCACCTCGCTCGCGATGATGGCGACCCCGAGGGTCAGGACGAGCACCTGCATGCCGGGCCGCTTCCGTCTGACGAGGGGGCGAACGCCCGCGAGCTCGAGCACGAGACCGAGGAGCGCGGTGAGGGCGAACACGGCGGCGACGGTCGCCGCGAAGCCGATGCGCGGGTAGAGGCCGATCGCGAGGTACGCGCCGAGCATGTAGAAGACGCCGTGAGCGACGTTGACGATGCCCTGCAGGCCGAAGACGATGGTGAGCCCCGACGCGAGGAGGATGTAGATCGCCCCGATCGTGAGGCCGTTCAGCGTCTGGAGGACGACGGTCATCGGGTCGGGCCTCCGACGAGCAGCGCGGTGTCGGCGTCGACACCGAGATAGCGCTGGAGCGCCTCGGGATCGCGCGCGAGGTCGACGGCGCGGCGTTCGAGCGCGATCCGGCCCTTCTCCAGCACGTACGCGCGATCGGCTCGTCGAGCACGAGGAGCTCGTCGCCGCCGACGAGGGCGCGCGCGATCGCCAGCATCTGCTGCTCGCCGCCGGAGAGGCTGCCCGCCAGTTGACGGCGCCGCTCGCGGAGCGCGGGAAACAGCGTGAAGACGCGCTCGAGCTGCGCCGGCCAGCGCGCACGGTCCGGGTGCTTGTTCACGAACGGGATGCGGAGGTTCTGCACGACGGTGAGCGGCGCGAAGAGCTGCCGCCCCTCTGGCGCGTAGCCGATGCCGAGGCGGGCGATGGCGAAGGGTTGCCATCGCGTGATCTCGGTGGTCTTGAACGTGATGCGGCCCGTGCGCGCCGGGTTGAGCCCCAGCGCCGCGAGGAGCGTCGTCGTCTTGCCCATGCCATTCCGGCCGAGCAGCGCGACCGCTTCGCCCCGGCGGACTTCGAGCGAGACGTCCCACAGCACCGTCGTGTCGCCGTAGCCGGCCGTGACGCGCTCGAGCGTCAGCATCGGGGGTCGGGGACGGCGGCGGATCCGCCGAGATATACCTCCTGCACCGCGCGGTTCCGCCGGATCTCCGCCGGTGGGCCCTCCGCGAGGAGCTCGCCGCGATGCAGCACGGAGATGCGGTCCGAGATGGACATGACGACGCTCATGTCGTGCTCGACGATGACGAGCGTGATCTCCGGCGCGAGTCCGCGCAGCAGCGTCGCCGTCGCGCGTGTTTCTTCGGGCGACATGCCTGCCGTCGGCTCGTCGAGGAGCAGGAGCACCGGCTCGGCGGCGATGGCCATGGCGATCTCGAGGAGCCGCCGGTCCCCGTGCGAGAGCGTACCCGCCGGCTCGCGGGCCCGCTCCGCGATGCCGAGCCGCGCGAGCGCGCGCGCCACCCGCGCGCGCGCCTCGGCGGCCGTCGTGCGCGCGCGGCCGAAGGGGGAGGACGAAGAGCGGACGCGACCGTAGACCATCAGCTCGATGTTCTGCCAGGCGGAGAGTCGCGGGAAGACGTGCGAGACCTGGAACGAGCGCACGATGCCGAGGCGGAAGAGGTCGGCGGGACGGAGACCGGTGACGTCGCGCGCCTGGAAGATCACGCGGCCCGCCGTCGGCGGCAGCGCGCCCGTGATCAGGTTGAAGAGGGTGGTCTTCCCGGCGCCGTTCGGTCCGATGATCGAGCGCACCTCGCCCCGGGCGACGGTGAGGTTCACGCCGCTCACGGCGGCGAGGCCGCCGAAGCGCCGGCTGAGGGCGCGCGTCTCGAGCACGGCGCCCACGCCGGTCGGGCTCAGGACTTCTGGATGAGCGGCTCGCACCCCGTCTTGCCGCACGGCACGAGCAGCGCGTTCGGGTTCCCGGTCTCCTCGACGAACGCGGGGTAGTACCCGTACTTGTCGTTCTTCTTGCCCTCGACGACGAAGATCGGCCCGGTGACGTGGTGATCGCACTCGCGCACCTTGATCTCACCCATGACCGAGTCCTTGTGGACGAGGCCTTCGAGGGCCTTGACGACGGCGTCGGGCTTCGTGCCGCCCGCCTTCACGATCGCGAGGCCGATCATCTCGATCGCGTTCGAGCCGCGCGCGGCGGAGGGGTCTGGCCACTGGCCGTGCTTGGCGTGGTACGCCAGGGCGTACTGGGCGGCGCGCGGCACCTTGGGGTTCTCGTAGAGATACGCCTCGCCCGCCGTCATCCCGAGGACCGCGTCGCCGGCGGCATTGGCGTCGATCTGCGACCAGAAGTTGTGGTGCAGGTGCGTCTTCATCCCCATCTGGTTGATCTGCTTCAGGATGCGCGCGTAGCCGGCGCCGAAGACGATCAGGCACAGCACATCGGGCTTCGCCGCCATCGCCTTCGTGACGTAGGGCGCGTAGTTCGTCGTCCCGAGGGGTGAGTACTCCTCGCCGACGACCTCGAGCGGGGAGCCGAGCTTGACCGCGTCCTTCGTGAGCTGTGCGGAGAGCTTGCCCCAGCTGTAGTCGTCGGCGATGAAGAACCACTTGGTCCCGTGCTTCTTGGCGGCGTAGAGGCTCGGCAGCACGAGCTGTCGGGAGTTCGGCAGCACCTGGAAGGTGTACTTGCCGCAGGCGGGCGGCTCCGAGATCGCCGGATTGCCGGACCCCGCG
>QHSM01000703.1 GCA_003221595.1 Candidatus Rokuibacteriota bacterium
CGGCATGAATTTCGAGGCGTTGCGCGCGAGCCCGATTCCGGGCTTGCTCGTCGAGCGCGCGCTGACGCCGCCCGGACGCGTCGCGTTCCGCTCGAAGGAGCTCGGCACCTGGCGGGAGACGACGTGGCGCAAGCTCGCCGATCGCGTCGCCGCCCTGGCGCGGAGTTCGCGCGCGAATACCGGCTCAGCCGGGGCGAGACGGTGGCCATCGTCGGCAACCCGTGCCCCGGAGTGGACGATCGCCGATCTGGCGGCGCAGGCCCCTCGGCGCGATCACCTACGGCATCTACCCGACGAGCGCTCCCGGCGAGGTGCGCCACCTTCTCCAGCACGGCGGCGCGGCGCTGATCGTCGTCGAGGATCAGGAGCACCTCGACAACACGCTCGAGGTGCTCGACACATGCACGAAGGTGCGCGGCGTGCTGGTGGTCGACACCCGCGCGCTCTTCATGGACCGGCATCCGCGGGTTCGGCTCGCGCGATCGCTGTCGCCCGACGACCGGCGACGATCATCACCCATGCGTGCCCACCCCGGAGCGAGTTGGCCACACGAGAGGCTAGCTCAGAACGGTGCGGCAATAGCAGCTCGGGTAGACGATCGACCGCCGGACCGGCAGGGTCGCGAGGTCCTGGGCGATCTGCAAGCCGAGCGTGTTCAGCGCTTCGACGTCAGAATCTTCACGGCCGGCCAGCAAGCGCCACGCCTCGTTTTCGTCTCAGCCGTGCGTGATTTCCGGAATTGAGGAATTTCCGCCTGTCAATACGGGGATCACCAGCATTGAGCTCTACGCCTAGGAGGCCGACCCTTGAAACTAGATCCGCAGTGGGTATCGGTCAAGGAGGAACCGCCCGATGACGCTAGCAAGGTGTGGCGGCGTGGCGATTGCGGCGATGGCGCTCCTGATCGGCGTCGATTGCGGGCTGGCCGATCAGTACACGATCGGGCCCGACGACGTCCTGGACGTCGCAGTGTGGAACAACACGGCGATCAGCCGGACTGTGCCCGTCCGGCCCGACGGGAAAATATCGCTGCCGCTGGTCAACGACGTGCAGGCGGCGGGCCTCACCCCGATGCAGCTCAAGGCCGTGGTGACGAAGAAACTGTCCAATTACATGTCCGCCCCGGAGGTGTCGGTCATCGTCCGCGAGATCCACAGCATCACGGTCTCAGTGATGGGCGAGGTCAGGAAGTCGGGCCGATACGAGCTGCGGACTCGCACCACCGTCCTCGACGCCATCGCCGTGGCCGGGGGCTTCACCGACTTCGCCTCGCCGTCGCGGGTAGCGGTCCTCCGACAGGAGGGCAAGACGGTGACTCGGATCCTCTTCAACTACGGCAAGGGCGTCGCGGCGGACGCCAAGCAGGAGAACTTCTTTCTTCGTGCCGGCGACATCGTCGTGGTGCCGTGAGCCGGGGATGGATGAAGGAGCAGATGGATGACAGGTGCGGTGCACGGGGACTTCGACCTATCGTTGGTGTGGAGCCGGCGCGGGGGTCTGGCCTGCGTGGTCTTCTGTACCCTGTTCGCGAGCTGCTTGAGTCTCACGTTGTCCCTCCCCAGGATGTACCGCGCGACGGCGACGCTCCTCGTCGCGCAAGCAGGAGGCGTCGAGGGCTCCGGGCGGCTCACAGTCACCGGCGACCTCGAGACCGGCCTGCACACGATCACCGAGGAGATCCTGAGCCAGACACGCCTCGGGGCCCTCATGGACCGCTTCAATCTCTATCCAGAGCTCCGATCGCCCGCCGGGCGCGCGGCGGCGATCGAGCGGCTTCGGGCCGACATCAAGGTGAAGCTCAAGGGGGTAGAGTCGGGCTCGACCCGCCCGACAATCGCCTTCAGCGTGAGCGTCCGTGGGCGGGATCCCGAGATCGTATCGCGCGTCGCGAACGCGCTAGCGTCCTTCTACGTCGAGGAGAACCTGAAGTTTCGCGAGCGCGCCCGCCTGGCCAGACTCAGGCAAGAGCTGGCGCAGATGCAGCAGGTTTACAGTAGCCAGTACCCTGACGTCATCCGGCTGAAGATGGAGATCGAGACCACCGAGCGGCAGTTCGCCGGCGCCCTGCAGGTCGGTGACGGATTCCTGCCCGGGAAGCTCGGCACCCCTCAGCGGTGGGGCGAGGCGGTCCCCGGGCGAGAGCAGGAGCCCGCGGAGCTCTCCCGCCGCGCCGAGTTCCGGGTCCTGGATCCCGCCATGCCCCCCTGGACGGCGGCGCCGGATCGACTCCGTCTCGTCCTCTTGGGGGTACTGGCCGCGGTCGGCGCGACCGCCACCGCGGTGCTGCTGGCCGAGCGTCTGGACACCTCGTTCTACTCCTGCGATGAGCTCCGTGCCTTCACGCGGGTCCCGGTGCTCGCGGCGATTCCGCAAATCGTCACCTCCGCCGACGTGGCCTCGCCACGACGCTGGTTCACGGCCGTCGCGGTCGCCGGCGGCCTGGTCGGGCCTGGTCCGAGCGCCTTCGCGTCGTTCGGCCGCGCGCTGAAACCCACCTCCGTCGCCTCAGGTGACGGGCTATGCCGGCCGCTCCCGGAGTGATATGTTCGGGCAATCTCGGATCGGGAGGCGCTCATGGATGTGCTGGAGCTCGGTCTCGCCGGCAAGGTCGCGATCGTCACCGGTGGCAGCGAAGGACTCGGCCGCGCGTGCGTGGAGCGGTTCGCCCGCTCCGGCGCGAAGGTGGCCGCGTGCGCGCGGCGCAAGGACGTGCTCGAGCGCAACATGGACGAGATCCGACGGGCGACCGGGGGCGAGATCCTGGCGATGGCGACCGACGTGACGCACGGCAACGAGGTCGAGGCGTTCGTGGCGGCCACGGTCGCGCAGTTCGGCGGCGTCGACATCCTCGTCAACAACGCCGGCACCTCGCTGGCCGCCGGCTTCGAGCAGGTCGACGAGGCCACCTGGCAGTACGACTTCGACCTGAAGGTGATGGGCGCCATCCGGCTCTGCCGGCTCGTGATTCCGCACATGAAGCGCCGCGGCGGCGGCCGCATCATCAACGTGACGACGGTTGGCGGCAAGGCGCCGCTGGCGCGCTCACTGCCGACCAGCGTCTCGCGCGCGGCCGGCATCAATCTGACCAAGTCGCTCGCTAACGAGTACGCGGCGGACAAGATCCTCGTCAACACGATCTGTCTGGGTATTGTGAAGAGCGCCCAGCACGAGCGGCGCGCGAAGGGCGACCTCGAGGCGCACTACCGCGAGATCGCCGAGAAGCGCCGCTTGCCGCTCGGCCGCTTCGGCGAGGCCAGCGAGTTCGCCGATCTCGTGGCGTTTCTCGCCTCGGAGCGCGCGGCCTACATCACCGGCACCGCCATCAACTTCGACGGAGGCATGACCGCGGCGGTGTAGCGGCCGGGACGCGGCCACGTCGCGGCGGTCGGGACGACTTTTATCAGGAGGAGCGGATGCTGAAGCGGAGAGTGATCGTGGCGAGCGCGATCGGGTGCGTGCTCGGGCTGGGAACGCTGGCCTCCTCCCAGGACAGCAAGCCCCCGACGGCGACCCGCGCGGGGCTCCACAAGATCTACGCCGCGTCCAAGGCCCTCGAGGACGCCCACCGTCATCTCGAGCGGGCCGAGCACCATTTCGGCGGGCACCGCGCGAAGGCGCTCGAGCTCGTCAAGCAGGCGGAGGCCGAGCTGAAGGAGGCGGTGGCGTACGCCAAGTCCACGCCGCCCGCCGCGCCGCCGGCGGCAAAGCCATGACGGCGAAGCTCGCGCTCCACACCTGGACCCTCGAATCGACGGCGCTGCCGGACGTCCTTCGCGCCACGCGGGCGGCGGGCTGGGACGGCGTCGAGCTCCGCCGCGTCGACTTCGCCCGCGCCGCCGAGAAGGGCCAGCCGGCGGCGGACGTGCTGAAGCTGGTGAAGGCGAGCGGGCTCGGCGTCGCGTGCGTCGGCGTGGAGATGGGCTGGATGTTCGCCGACGGCGCCGACCTTCAGCGTCTGATGCAGGCGTTCACCGAATCCTGCCGCTGGGCGAGCGAGCTCGGCTGCACCACCGTGATGAGCGCGTCCGATCGCGGCCGCGGCGACCTGACCCGCGCCGCCGCCAACATGCGCGCGGCCGGCGACGTCGCCGCCGCGCACCGCGTGAAGCTCGCCGTCGAGTTCAACTCGCAGGCCGAGCAGCTCAACAACCTCGAGGTCATGCGGGGGATCGTGGCCAAGGCCGCGCACGCGAGCTGCGGGCTCCTGCTCGACACCTATCATCTGCAGCGAAGCGGCGCCACGCTGAAGGCCATCGACGACGTGACGCTCGGCGAGATCGCGTACGTCCAGTACAGCGACGTGCCGCGCACCGGGCTCGAGCCCGGCAAGGCGCTCGACCGGCTGCCGCCCGGCCGCGGCAGCGTGCCCTTCAAGGAAATCTTCGGGCTCCTGGACCGGAAGGGCTATCACGGGTTCATGAGTTACGAGGCGCCGAATCCGGCGGCGTGGGCGCGTCCGGCCGACGAGGTTGCGCGCGAGGCGCTCGAGGCGACGCGCGCGCAGCTGCCGGCTCGCTGATCCGGCCGAGCTGATCCTAGAGAGAGGGACACTCATGCGCAAGACCATCACCGGCACCGGCGGCATGCTGCTCATCCAGACTCTGAAGGACGCCGGGGTCGAGTATCTCTTCACAAGGTCGGCGTCATCATCGCCCACGTGATGGGCGGCTCGTACCAGCTCGCCGGCCAGCTCTTCAACGCTCAGGTGGCCGGCTCGTCGCTCCTGGTCATCGCGGGCGACTGGGCCTCCGAGATCCAGGATTACCGCGGCCTCGCGCCCTTTCCGGGGCTGACGCAGGCCGAGTCGATGCGTCCGCTCACCAAGGACGCCCGCGCGGCGTATCAGGTGGCGGCGAATCCGGCGGCCATCACCGTCGCCACAGCCCGCGCGCTGCGCGAGGCCACCACGCCGCCGACCGGCCCGGTCTACCTCTCCATCAGCGCGGAGCTGCTCCTGCGCGAGGGGCTCGAGGCGCAGATCGGTGAGGCGGCGGGCTATCAGATCGAGCGGCCGGGTCCGGCCCGCGCGACGACGATCGAGGCGATCGCCCGGCGTCTCGGGGAAGCGAAGTGCCCGGTCCTGATGTTCGGTGACGACGTATGGCGCGAGGGCGGCCAGGCCGAGGCCGTGCGGCTGGCCGAGACGCTCGAGGCGCCGGCGTTCAGCAGCCGTCAGATCTTCGCCAACTTCCCGACGCGGCATCCGCTCTATTGCGGCATGTACCCGGCCTCGAAGGACTTCGAGAAGGTCACCGGCCTGAAGCCGGACCTGATCTTCATGGTCGGCTGCCAGGGCGTGCACGGCAGCGTCGCCGAGCCGTTCGTGATCCAGATCGGACCCAACCCGGTGCTCATGGGCCGCCACTATCCGCTCGACATCGCGGCGCAGTGCGAAGTGCCCGAGACGCTGCGCGGGATCACCGCGGCCCTGACGCGCCTGCACGGCGACAAGGTCGCGACGTGGCCGCGCCAGCGGAGCAAGGTGCGCGAGTACGCGAAGCTCCTGATCTCGCGCGAAGAGGACCTGGTGCGCGAGCACGAGCACGACGCGATCGTGCATCCGAGCGTGCTCGAGGCGAGCCTGGCGCAGGTCCTGCCGAAGAACACCGTCATGGTCCAGGAAAGCTCGACGGCCCGGACGACGCTCCTGCCGTTCAGCAAGGACGCGATGCATTGGACCCGCAGCGGCGGCGGCTCGCTCGGGTTCGGCGTGGGCGCCTCGATCGGCGCCAAGATCGCCGCCGGCCGCGAGCGGCCCGTCATGCTCCACCTCGGCGACGGCGCCCTGACTTACAGCGCCGCCGGCTTCTGGACGATGGCCCGGTACAACACCGCCGTGCTCACCGTGATCTCGAACAACGAGACCTATCAGGTCGTGCGCACGAACTGGGCGCGCGAGGTTCCCGACAGCAAGATGGTCCACACCGGCAAGTATCCCGGCCTCTACCTGGACGCCCCGGCGACCGACTACGCGGCGCTCGCCCGCTCGCAGGGCGTCGAGGGCGAGACCGTCAAGACGCTGAAGGACCTCGAGCCCGCGCTGAAGCGCGGCGTCGATCGGACGACGCGCGAGAACAAGCCGTACGTGATCGACGTCAAGGTGGCCCGCGAGGGTGTGGGCGCCGACTCGACCTGGTATCAG
>QHSM01000704.1 GCA_003221595.1 Candidatus Rokuibacteriota bacterium
CATCCGGGCGGCCCACTTCACGGAGCTCCTCGCCGCCATCAACGCCGTAGAGCCCGGGACGAGCTTGAGCTGGCCGAGTCCGGCCCCGGCGATCGGCGGCTTCGTGCGGGCGGTCCACATCACGACCTTGCGCCAGGCGGTCGGTCTCGGGCCCGTCACGCCGGGCGGTGTGATCGCCGCCCAGCACCTCAACGAGGTTCGGCTCCGGATTCGCGCGCTCGAGTAGGATTCTCGCCGGCCCTGAGCCCGGCGGCGCCTTCTGGTAGACTCGGCGTGCTTTGCGCACGCCACCCAGGAGGATCGTCGATGAAATTCGGTCTGCACTCCGTCAATCTCCACACGTGCAGCTACCCTGAGGCCGCCGCGCGCGTCGGCCGCGCCGCCGAAGCCGCCGGCTTCGAGTCCCTGTGGGTTGCCGACCACGTCGTGCTGCCCGATCCGCCGGTGGCCGGGCGCCCGATGGCGCCGGATCAGCGGCTGCTCGATCCGATCGTCGCGTTGACGTTCCTGGCGGCGCACACGACGCGCATCCGTCTCGCCACCGGTGTGATCATCCTGCCGCAGCGTCAGGCGCTGGTGCTCGCCAAGCAGCTTGCCTCCCTCGACGTGCTCTCGAACGGCCGGCTCATCTTCGGGCTGGGTGTCGGCTGGTGCGAGCCGGAGATGCGCTCGGTCGGCGCGCCGTTCGCCGACCGCGGTCGTGTGGCCGACGACTACCTGGCGGCGATGCGCGCGGTGTGGACCCAGCCGAAGCCGTCGTATCGGGGGTCCTACGTGTCGTTCGACGGGGTTCAAGCGATGCCGCGCCCGGTGCAGACGCCGACGCCCGCCATCGTGGTGGGCGGGCGAACGGCGCCGGCCTTCCGCCGCGCCGTGACGCAGGGTCACGGCTGGTACGGGTTCGGACTCGACGTGAACGAGACGCAGAAGCTCGTGGACGGGCTGCGCGAGGCGGGCAAGAAGCACTCGCGCCCCGCCGGGCTCGGCCGGCTCGAGATCAGCGTGACGCCGCCCGGCTACGACGTTCCGGACAAGACGACGCGCGATGCCTATGCCGCCGCCGGGGTCGACCGGCTCATCTTGCGACCGCGGCCCGACATGGACGCCGACGCGCTCGAGCGCTTCGCCCTCGAAACCGGCCGCGCGGTCGGCCTGAAGGCGGTCTGAGACCATGAAGATCGCGCGGGTTGAAGCGCTCCACTGCGACGCGGGCTGGCGGCCGTGGACGTTCGTACGTATCGAGACCGACGGCGGCCTGGTGGGCTGGGGCGAGTGCAGCGACAACCGGAGCCCGCACGGCATCGCGGGCTGCGTCCAGGATCTGGCCGATCTGCTGATCGGTCAGGATCCACGGCCGGTCGAGCGGCTCTACTGGGACATGCTGCGTCGTGTCCGGCAGAACAGCGGCGGCGTCTCGCACAAGGCCATGGCCGGCATCGAGCTCGCGCTGTGGGACATCAAGGCCAAGGCGCTCGGCGTGCCGGTCTACGAGCTGTTCGGCGGACCGCTGCGCGACCGCATGCGGCTGTACTGGTCGCACTGCGGGACGACGCGAGCACGTATGGGGAGCTTCCTCGGCACGCCGCCGCTGCGGACCTACGAGGACATCGCCGCGCTCGGACGCGAGGTCGTGGCGCGGGGCTTCACGGCGCTCAAGACCAACATGGTCATCCCCGGCGAGCCCGCCACCGTGTACTTCCCGGGATTCGCGAGCGGCATCAACACGACCGACGGCGCGCCGACCGTCGAGATCCTGGACGCGATCGACCGACTGATCGGCACCTTTCGCCAGGCGGTGGGGCCGAAGGTCGGTCTCTGCCTGGACCTCAACTACAACTTCCGCACCGAGGGCGTGCTCCGGATCGCCAAGCTGCTCGAGAAGTACGACATGCAGTGGGTCGAGTACGACAACTGGGACCCGGACGCGCTCCTGCAGATCAAGCAGTCCACCTCCACCCGCCTGGCCTCGTGCGAAAGCCTGGTGACGCTGCGCCAGTACCGCCCGTTCCTCGAGCGGCACGCGGTCGACGTGGCGATCATCGACGTGCCGTGGAACGGCTTCTCGCAGTCCGTGCAGATCGGACGGCTGGCCGAGGCGTGCGAGATCAACATCGCGCCCCACAACTACTACAGCCACCTGGCCGACCTGCACTCGCTCCACCTCTGCGCGGTGCTTCCGAACGTGCGGATCATGGAGATCGACATCGACGACGTGCCGTGGAAGGGACCGCTCGTCACGAAGCCGCCGCTGATTCGCGACGGCCACATCTGGGTCAGCGACGCGCCGGGCTGGGGTGCGGACATCGACGAGCGCGTTCTGCGCGAGCATCCCTGGCCCCGGCCGGGCGATGGCGGCGCCCGGCTCTTCTACGGCATGGACCCCGGGCAGATGACCAAACGCCCGGGCTGACGGCGGGCGCCCTTGCGTGCCCGCTCGCGACTCCAGCGGTGGTCGCGGCTCCTCGTCGTTCTGCTCGCGGCGTCGCTCCTCCTCATGGCGGCGTCGAGGCCGCTGGCGGC
>QHSM01000705.1 GCA_003221595.1 Candidatus Rokuibacteriota bacterium
CACATCGCCACGCAGCTGGGACCTCACGCGGATCGTCCTCGGCGTCCTGACGATCGGCGGCTTGACGCTCCTGAGCTTCTGGGTGCTCAGGCCGTTTCTGCTCGCGGGCATCTGGGCCACGACGATCGTCGTGGCCACCTGGCCCACGCTGCGCGCCCTGGAGCGACGGCTCTGGGGCAAGCGGAGCCTCGCGGTTGCCGTCATGACGCTCCTGATGATCCTGATCATCGCCGCGCCGCTGGCGACCGCCGTCGTCGCCATCGCCGAGCGCTCGGACGAGATCGTCGCGTGGTCGAAGTCGCTCCTCACGTTCACGGTGCCGCAGCCGCCGGATTGGGTGAGGAAGGTCCCGCTGGTGGGCCGGAAGGTCGCGGCGCAGTGGAAGGCGACCGCGACGGAGTCGTCCGAGGAGCTCCTGACGCAGGCGGCTCCGTACCTGAAGGACGTCGGGGGATGGCTGATCGGCCAGGTCGGGACCCTCGGGACGTTGCTGGTGCAGCTTCTGCTGGCCGTGATCATCTCGATCATCCTGTATGCGAACGGGGAGACGGCCGCCGCCGGGGTCCTGGCGTTCGCCCGTCGGCTGGCGGGGCAGGCCGGCGAGCGCGCCGCGGTGCTCTCGGCTCAAGCGATTCGCGCCGTCGCCCTCGGCATCGTGGTCACGGCGCTGATTCAGTCGATCATCGGCGGGATCGGCCTGGTCATCGCCGGTGTGCCCTATCCATTGCTGCTGACGTCGGTCATGTTCCTGCTCGGCGTCGCGCAGATCGGAGCGGTCCCCGTGCTCCTCGGCGCTATCGTCTGGGTCTACTGGAGCAGCGGGATGTTCTGGGCCGTGGTGTTGCTCGTGTGGACGGTCGTCACGGGGGGCCTCGACAACGTCCTGCGGCCCATCCTCATCAAGAGGGGCGCCGACGTGCCGCTGCTCCTGATCTTCGCGGGCGTGCTCGGCGGCCTTCTCGCGTTCGGCCTCATCGGCCTGTTCGTCGGGCCGGTGGTGCTCTCGGTCACCTACACCCTGCTCGAGGCGTGGGTGACCCAGGGCGCGGCGCGGGGGAGCACTCGGACCCCGGCGGAGGACGCTGCGCACGCCGCCGACTCGTGATAGCGGAACGTCGGGTGGACGAACCGCCGTGCCCCGGTGTACCGTAAGCGGGCTCGGGCTCGTGGTGCAGCCTGGTTAGCACACTGGACTGTCAATCCAGAGGTCGCGGGTTCAAATCCCGTCGAGCCCGCCATCAAATCAATAAGTTCGGCAAGAGGGGTCCCGGTCTGGGACCCTTACGACGCTCAGGGTAGGTATCGCTGTGCGGTAATCCGCGCACGGGAAGGAATTGGCCCTTCCCGTGCGCGCTGTGACATCGACCCCGTTACGGCAGCGAGACGGTTGTGCCGTCACCCGACGCCGAGATGTTGAACGTGCCCGAGGCGGTCGAAGCCGCGTACGAGTATGGCGAGCTCCAGCCGGCCGGGGGCGGAGGAACGTTCGCCATGAACGGACCCGCCGTCTGACCCTGGACGTTGGTGGCCACCACGGTCAGTTGGGTAAGCGCCGTCGGCAGCACACCCATATGCGCTCCATAGATCGAGACCGACGATGCGAGCGCCCGCGCATCAGCCTGCGCCT
>QHSM01000706.1 GCA_003221595.1 Candidatus Rokuibacteriota bacterium
GACGCCGTCCGGGCGGATCGTTCGCGTGCCGACGTAGCCCTGCCCGTTGGTCCCGTTCGTGCCGTTCTCGGCCATTAGCTATCCCTTTCTCAGCGCGACGGCGGCGTCCTTCACCGCGGTGACGATCTTGTCGTAGCCGGTGCACCGGCACAGGTTGCCGGCGAGCCAGTAGCGGATCTCGGTGTCGGTCGGGTTGGGATTGCGCTCGAGCAGGGCCTTGCTGGCCACGATGAAGCCAGGTGTGCAGATGCCGCACTGCAGCGCGGCGTGCTCGAGGAACTTCTGCTGCAGCGGGTGCAGCGCCTGACCCTTGGCCACGCCCTCGATGGTGTCGACCTTGCGCCCGGCCACCTCGCAGCCCAGGACGAGGCAGGAGCAGACCAGCCGGCCGTCCAGCATGACGCTGCAGGCCCCGCAGTCACCCGAGGCGCAGCCTTCCTTGCTGCCGGTGAGCTGCAGGGTGTCGCGGAGCACGTCGAGCAGCGTGTCCTCCGTCTCGCAGAGGAACTCAGTCGCGTCACCGTTCACGGTCGTCTCGATGTGGTGCTTGGCCATCAGCTCGTCCTCGCTCGGTCCAGCGCGATCAGGGCCGCCCGGCGCGTCAGCACGCCCGCGACCTGGACGCGGAATTCCACGGTGCCCCGCTTGTCGTCGATCGGCGTGCAGGCGGCCCGGGCGGCCGCCTCGAGCCGGTCCTGCGCCTCTTTCTCGAGGCGGCTCCCGATGATCGCCGTCGCGGCCTCGCGCACCAGCAGCACGCGCGGCGCCACCGCCCCCAGCGACACGCGCGCGGCGGTGATCGTGCCGCCGCTGTCGATCGTGAGGCTCACGCCCGCACCGACGACCGCGATGTCCATCTCGGTGCGCGGAATGAAGCGCAGGTAGGCGTCGCTCGAGCGCGGCGGACGCGGCGGCAGGAGGAACGAGAGGACGAACTCGCCCCGGGTCAGCGCCAGCTTGCGGGGCCCGAGCATGACGTCCTCGACCGGAATGTCGCGCCGTCCCTGCGGGCCGGCCGCTGTGGCGACGGCCCCGGCGGCGATGAGCGCCGGGACGCTGTCGGCGGCGGGCGAGCCGTTGCAGAGGTTACCGCCCAGCGTGGCCCGCCCTTGCACCTGGGTCGAGCCGATCAGGTTGGCCGCCTCGACGACGCCGGGCCACACTTTCTTGAGCCGGGGGTGTTCCTTCAGCTCGGCCCCGGTCACCGCGGCGCCGACGCGCCAGCCGCCCTTTTCCTCAGTAACCCGGCGGGTTTCGGTGATTCGTTTGATGTCGACGATCAGCGCCGGATCGACGATGTCGCTCCGCATCTGCACCAGGAGGTCGGTCCCCCCGGCCAGGACACGGGCGTCGGCCGTCGCCGCGAGTAGCGCCGCCGCGCTTTCCGCTGTCTCGGGTGCCTCGTATCGCATCAGCGATTCTTCCTCTTTCCTGTCTCGGAGTCGTTCAGCAGAGTCGAGTATATAGCCCTGCTTTCGGGAGCACATCAAGGGGTTCCTTCGGTACGATTGTCGATCCGGGAGCCCGCCGTTCGACCTGATGATGACGAACCGTTTACCTCCAGGAGGGACCGATGGGAAAGATCACACAAAGAATCACCCCGTTTCTATGGTTCGACGACCGGGCCGAAGAAGCCGCCGGCTTCTACGTATCGATATTCCGAGACTCCAGGATCAAGGGCATCTCCCGGTACAGCGATGAGGCGGCCAGGGTTGCCGGGAGACCGAAGGGGTCGGTCATGACCGTGGCCTTCGAGCTCGATGGACAGGATGTGACGGCGCTGAACGGCGGGCCGATCTTCAAGTTCACCGAGGCGATCTCGCTGGTCGTGAACTGCGAGACGCAGGAGGAAGTCGACCACTTCTGGACGAAGCTCTCGGCCGGCGGCCAGGAAGTCCAGTGTGGCTGGCTCAAGGACAAGTTCGGGATCTCGTGGCAGGTCGTCCCGACCGCCCTGATCGAGATGCTCGGGGACAAGGACCCGGCGAGATCGCAGCGGGTCATGGCGGCGATGCTGAAGATGAAGAAGATCGACATCGAGCCGTTGCGGAGGGCCTACGCGGGCTAGTGCTATCCTACGCGCAATTCCAGCGCGGGAGGTCAGGCATGGCGGGGCCCCGGCTCACCGAGTTCAAGAAGCTCACCCTCGAGACGTTGCAGGTGGGCGACGAGTTCGTCTCGGACGACCATCTGGTCCTTCCCGAGGACATCGAGGCGCACGGCTTCGCCGTGGAGGACGAGCATCCCTGGCTCGCCGAGGGCGTGGCGCCGCCCACGCTGATGGCCAACCAGGCGCTGCACCTCCGGCACAGCAAGTACCTCGTGCACGCCGGGCTGCACGCGAGGATGGAATTCAGCTTCGTCGAGCCGATCAGGCTCGGGATGCGGGTGCGCACACGGGGCAAGGTGATCGACAAGTACGAGCGCCGGGGCAAGCCCTACATGGTGACCGAGTATGTCACCGAGGACGACGCGGGCCGGGTGCTCGTGCGCGGGCAGTTCACCCAGATGATCATCCCCGAGCCGGAGGCGCCCCATGGCCACACGCGTTGAGACCGGGATCGCGGTCGGGCAGGCCCTTTCACCGCTCGTGAAAGACGTCTCGCAGCGGCGCATCGACGCCTACTCCGGCGTGAAGCCGCGCTCCATTCACAGCGACGAGGCATGGGCGCGCCAGAAGGGATTCCGCACCTGTCTGGCCCAGGGCATGATGTCGACGGCCTACGTATCGCAGCTGATGGTCAATCTCCTCGGCCGGGGCTTCGCGAGGGGCGGCACCATGTCGATGGCCTTCGTCAAGCCCGTCTACGCGGGCGATCGCCTCACCGCGCACGGACCTCGTGTCCTGACCGTGGCGGCGAAGATCGTCTTCGCGTCCCGTCTGCCGCCGGCCATCATCGACACCGCTCGCGCCATGGTTCCGCCCGGTTTCGAGATGACCGCCGTCGATCACGGCACCCCGGCCTTCTACGAGGCGCTGCACGACGCGGAGTTCTATCTCGGCTTTCCGCGGCCCGGGATGGGTAACGAGTTCTTCCGCGCCGCGCCCCGGCTGCGCCTGGTCCAGCTCGTGACGGCCGGCTACGACACGCTCGATCTCGAGGCCGCGCGCAAGGCCGGCGTGCCCGTCGCCAACTGCGGCGGCTCGAATGCCGTCTCGGTGGCCGAGCACACGATCACGCTGATGCTGGCGGTCCTGAAGCGGCTGGTGTGGCAGCACAACAACGTCGTGGCCGGCAAGTGGCGCGTGGGCGACTTCGCGCAGACGCGCTGCTACGAGGTCGAGGGCAAGACGCTCGGCCTCGTGGGCCTCGGCAACATCGGGAAAAAGGTCGCGCGCAAGGCGAACGGGCTCGACATGCGCGTGCAGTACTACGACATCCGGCGGCTCACCGAGGCCGAGGAAGACGCGCTCGGCGTCCGCTTCGTGCTGCTCACCGAGCTCCTGGCGACGTCCGACGTGGTCTCGCTGCACGTTCCTCTCGACGAGACCACGCGCAATCTCATGTCGACGCGCGAGCTCGGCCTGATGAAGCCCGGCTCGGTCCTGATCAACACGTGCCGGGGCCCCGTCGTCGACGAGGCCGCGCTCTACACCGCGCTGACCTCCGGGCCGCTCGCCGCCGCCGGCCTCGACGTCCTGGTGGAGGAGCCGGCGAAGCCCGGCCATCCGCTGTTCGGCCTCGAGAACGTCACCTTCACGCCGCACGCCGCGGGGCCGACCTGGGAGAGCTGGGGCAAGGCGTTCCGCAACGGCTTCGACAACATCCAGCGCGTGGCCGCCGGCCGGACCCCGCTCTGGATCATCCCGGAGCTGCGCGAGTAGGAAGACCATGAGACTGAAGAAAGCCGTGGCCAATCTCATCGAGTGGGAGCGGGTGTGCCACGTGGCCACCGCCGACGAGGCGGGGATGCCGCATCTGGTGCCGGTCTGCCATGTCGTCGCCGGCGGGAAGATCTACTTCGCCTCGGGCAACGACGGCCGGAAGGGCGCCTTCTTCAAGATGCCGCGTCCGTTCTTGCAGCGCCCCGTCTCGCGTCTGTCACTGCAATTGTAGCGGTGCGCGTGCCGCTGCTGATTGCGGACGAAAGACGGCCTTCGCCTGCTCGGCATTCACGCTGCGTTCCTTGGGCCACCTGGGAAGCGTCGCCTCGCTCGCCGCGTCGCGTTACCGAAAATCACACACTGTGTAAGGATTGCTGCCCGTCGCGAGCCCCACCGCCAGAACTTCCGGAAATCGCGCAAAAAATCAACTTTTTCTCCGCCAGTTACGACGGGTGGACGCAATTTGTCGCTGGTACGGCGCTTGCTCAAACCCCCCTCAGCGCAGCGTCAGACAGCTTGCCGTTCCGTGCAGAACAGGAAAGAGAGGCTGCCTTCATGCGCGTGCTGGTGGTCGAAGACGATCGGGCCCTGTGCGAGGTGTTCGCCGAGTTCCTTCGCGAGGTGGGTCATCAGCCGGTCGTCGTCCATACCGCCGAAGCGGCGCTCGACGCGCTCCGTGCCGAGCGTCATGAAGCGATGCTGCTCGACATCGTCTTGCCCGGGATGAGCGGCATCGATCTATTAAAGCTTCAGGTGGTTCGCGAGCTGCGCGTCCCGACCGTGGTTATTTCCGGCAGGGCGACGGAGAGCCAGGCCCAGGACTGTCTACGGTCGGGCGCGTTCGACTTCATCGGAAAGCCGGTCGCCCTCCAACGCCTGGCCGAGGTGCTCGGATGTCTTGAATCGCGTCCCTCGGCTCGTCCCGACGCGCCGCCGATCGAGCGGCGGCGCGCCCCGCGCACGCCCGTCGCGCTGCCGGTCCGAGCCCGCGAGTCGAACGGGCGCGAATGGGAGTCGACATCGGTCAATCTCAGCACCACGGGGGTCAAGATCGGCGCGGGCGGCGTGACTCGACCCGGGCAGGAGGCGATGCTGACGCTGACGCTGCCCGACGGCGAGACGCGCCTGGACGTCGCGTCGGTTGTCGTGCGCGCCGACTTCGGTGGATGCGCGTTCCATTTCCTCAATCTCTCCGACCGGCAGTGGTCGCAGCTTGATGATCTCGTCAGCCGATCGGAAGGCTTCCGGCGGCTGCACGTCGAGCCTCATCTCCGCATCGTGCACGTCATCGGTGAGGCGATCAGCGCGAGCCTCGACGTCGACGAGGTGCTGCGCATCGCGCTCGACGCGCTCACCCAGGTGACCGGTCACGAGATCTCGAGCCTGCATCTGCTCTCCGCGGACGGAGCGCTGCTAGACCTTCGCGGCGATCGGGGCCTGCGGCCCCGCCTGCGGGAACTCCTTCGGGTGCTGCCGGCCGGCCAGGGCGTCCTCGGTCGCGTTGCGGCCAGCGGTCACACGGTTGACCTGGCGGACGCGGGCGCGTCCATCGATCTCGGGCCGTCCACGCGGGCGGTGGTCGATGAAGAAGGGATCCGCGCGTTCGTCTGCGTCCCGGTCAAGAACCGCGGACGGCCGCTCGGTGTTCTGTCACTTGGGCGCCGCGCATCCGAGCCATTTACCCAGTCCGAGATCGCGCTCGTCGAAGCGAGCGCGAATCAGATCGGCCTCGCCCTCGCCAATGCGCAGCTCCATTCGGACACCCGGCGCCAGGTCGAGGACCTCAGGGTGGCCGAGGCCCAACTCATCGAAGGCGACAAGCTCTCGACGGCCGGGAAGGTGGCGTCGGGGCTCGCGCACGAGATTC
>QHSM01000707.1 GCA_003221595.1 Candidatus Rokuibacteriota bacterium
TGCTCCGGGGCACGGACGTCATGGAGCGGTTCGGCCTTCCGCCGGGTCCCGCGGTCGGCCGTCTTCTCGAGCGGGCGCGCGAGGCCCAGGCCATCGGGCTCGTCACCACGCGCGACGAGGCGCTGGCGTACCTTGACTCGCCTCGGGGCGGCCCCTAGAGTAGGCGGGCACTCGAAGCGGCCGATTCAGTCGTCCAGGAGGTCCGCATGATCGTATGGAAAATCGCCGCCGCAGCC
>QHSM01000708.1 GCA_003221595.1 Candidatus Rokuibacteriota bacterium
GTTCCACAACGGCGAGGACTTCAACGCCGACTCGGCGAAGTTCACGCTCGAGCGCCTGGCGAATGGGCAGGGTAAGCTCCGCGGCGCGACCTTCTTCGCCCCGATCGACCGCGTGGAAATCGTCGATCCGTACACGATCCGCGTGCACACCAAGAAGCCCTGGCCGACCTTCCTGCCGGTGATGACCTTCGCCCAGAGCGGCATGCTGCCGCCCAAGGAGGCCGCTGGCAAGGAAACCGGGCAGCTGTCCAAGAACCCGATCGGCACCGGCCCCTACAAGCTGGTCCGCTGGTCGAAGGACGAGGAGATCGTGCTCGAGGCGAACGCCGCGTACTGGCGCGGGGCGCCCCAGATCAAGACCGTGGTGTTCCGCCCCATTCCCGACGACGCCGTGCGCGTGGCCGCGCTGCAGAACGGCGAGATCGACCTCGCGGTGAACATTCCGCCGCATCTCGGCGCGATCATCGACCGGCACCCCAAGCTCTTCCTGTCGACGGCGCCGTCGATCCGCACCATTCAGCTCATGTTCTACACGCACCAGATGGACGCGCAGCACAAGGTGACGGGGACCTACAACGGGCCCACCGCCGACAAGCGCGTCCGTCAGGCCATCGCGTACGCGATCGACGCCGACGAGATCATCAAGACCGTGCTCGACGGCAAGGGCGTGCGCGTCGCCACGATGCTGCCGTCGATGCACTTCGGCTTCGACCCGAAGCTCTCGCCGATCAAGGCCGACCCGGCGCGCGCCAAGAAGCTCCTGGCCGAAGCCGGCCTGAGCGGCGGCGTCGAGGTCACGCTGCACGGCCCGCGCGGCCGCTACGTGCGCGACGCGGAGGTGGCCGAGGCGGTGTCGGGCCAGCTCACGAAGGCGGGCATCAAGACGACGCTCCGCACCTACGACTTCGTGACCTATCTGAACAGCATGGTGTACGTCCACAAGGCCGGACCGATCTGGCTGATCGGCTGGGGCACCGGCACGATGGACGCCGAGACCGTCTACGGCCCGCTGTTCAAGGCGCCGGGGATCTTCGTCAACTGGTACAACGAGGACTTCAACCGGATGTTCGACGAAGCCCAGGCCATCATGGACGACAAGAAGCGCCTCGAGCAGTACCATCGGATCAACAAGCTCTGGGTCGACGAGGTGCCGGCGGTGCCGCTCTACCAGCAGGTCGACCTCTACGGCGTGAGCAAGCGACTGAACTGGAAGGCGCGCAGCGACGAGGTGCTCCAGGCCTACACGATGTCGCTCAAGGACGGGAAATAGGGCGGCGCGGATCGTTGTAAGATAGGAGTCGCCGGGCGGCCGTAATTCAGTGGCAGAATGCCAGCTTCCCAAGCTGGACGTCGCCGGTTCGAATCCGGTCGGCCGCTCCAACTTTTCCGAGGGGTTGCGGGAAGACCCGCGACCCCTCGGCGCGCTTACTGCCCAAAATACTGCCCATGTGAACGGCCGCACATCTGTTCATAGGCCGGCCCGCGCGATCAACGCGGCCACGACCGACCCATCCCGCCGCGTGAGGTTCGGGATGAACTTGTGATAGTGCCGGATGACCATTTCGGTAGAGCGATGCCCCAGGACCTTGGCGACCCATCCGATGTCCTCCCCGCTCGCCAAGCTGAGCGTCGCGAACGTATGGCGAGTTTGGTACAGCGACCGCGCACGATCAGGTCGATCCGCACGCCCGCCTCGCTGGCGCCGTACAGCTCCTCGATCAGGCGGCGGTCGACGAGGCCGTTCATCTTCGCGATGATCCGCGCGGAGCGCCCGGCCCGGGCATGGGTCGCCTCGCGGCGGATACGCTCGACGAGCCCTTCGCGCAAGTCCGTGGGCGCGAGCAGAAGGTGATGGAATTCACGTGGGCGCATATGACCGGTGAGGAGATTGAACAGCGCGGTGAGGTCGTCGCCGAACGAGTCGCGGCAGGTGAAGAGCCCGAGATCGCCGTAGACGCCACCCGTCCGCACGTTGTAGTTACCGGTGGCGAGGTGACAGTAGCGCCGCAGGCCGTCGGTGTCTTGCCGGACGACGAGGCACGCCTTGCAGTGGGTCTTGAGGCCGGCGCGGCCGTAGACGACGTGGGCGCCTACCTCCTCGAGCGCGCGCGCCCAGCGGATGTTCGCCTCCTCGTCGAAGCGCGCCTGCAGCTCGACGAGGACGGTGACCTCCTTGCCGTTCTCGACGGCGGTGCGCAACGCGTGCGCGATGGGCGAGGCCGGGCTCACGCGGTAGAGCGTCATCTTGATGGCGAGCACCTTGGGATCGACGGCGGCCTCGTGCACGAAGCGGGTGACCGCGTCGAAGGCGTGGTAGGGGTGATGCGCGAGAACGTCCCCTGCGCGGATCGCGGTCCAGATGTCGGACGCGCTCTCGAATGCCGGGACCGGCTGTGGCGGCAGCGGGCGGTCCTTCAGCCGAGGGAGATCGAGGGCCGCGTGGAGCTGGAACAGATCCGAGAAGGCGGTGAAGGCTTCGCCCTCGTAGAGGTCACCGGGCGAGAGCTCCAGCTCGTCGAGCAGCGTGGCCAGGATGTCGGATGACAGATCTGCGTCGTACTGCAGCCGCACGGCCGTCCCGAGGCGGCGCTCACGCACGCCCTCTTCGATGCTGGCGAGCAGATCGGCGGCACCGCCCCGCGCGTGTAGATCTGCGTCGCGCGTGACCCGGATGGCGCTGCTCGACACGATGTCGTAGCCGTTGTAGATGCTCGGCAGGTGCTGACGAATCACGTCCTCGAGCAGCATGAAGACGTGCTTGCCAGTGGAATCGGGCAGCGCGACGAAGCGCGGGAGAACCTGGCTCGGGATGTGGATCACGGAGAGCGAGCTCACGGGCAGGGCCGAGGGCGTCGACGGTCGGATGGAGACCACGAGGCACGGCGAGCGGTTACCAAGGTAGGGGAAGGGATGGCCGGGGTCAACGGCTAGCGGCGTCAGCACGGGCAGCAGCGTGCGGCGGAAGTACTCCTCGAGGAAGTGCTCTTGCTCGTCGCTGATCTCCTTGGGGGGTGCTGAGCATCCACGAGCTCACGGACTCGCGCCGCGACAGCCCTTGTCGTCTCCGCGGGCGTGAGCCCATCGGGCCCCGGTGTGTGATCGCCCGCGTGGATGCGGCGCTTCAGCGCCGCCACCCGCACCATGAAAAACTCGTCGAGGTTCGAGCTGAAGATGGCGAGAAACTTCACCCGCTCGAGCAAGGGCACGCTCGGATCCTGCGCCTCCTCGAGCACGCGCCGATTGAACTCGAGCCACGAGAGCTCGCGGTTGACGAACGCGTCCGAGTTCACTCAGCCTCTCCCGCGAAAGGTCTCGCGCAGGAGAATGGCGTCGCGAATCCCGCGCGTGCACACCGCCAGCGACAGGTAGCCGCCGAAGACCATGATCTCTTCGATGACGATGGCGCCGGCCAGGATGATGTCGACGCGCTCGGCCTTGAGGCTGCGGATCTTCCGGCGCTTTCGTCGGGAGAGACCTTCGAGTCGCTCCCGGACGGCCGTGACGTCGGACTGGTTGAGCCGCAGCCCGTGGCGCCGCGTGCGATCGCTATGAGCACGGAGGTGGATGCCGGCCAGAGTGCGGACGGTGCCTCCGAGGCCCACCACGATCTCGCCACGCGCGGCGGGAGGCAGGCCGCTCATGAGTTGCGTGCGGATCTCGCGGCGAAGCGCTCGAAGCTCGCGCGGCGTGGGCGGATCGTGGCGAACAAAACGGCGCGTGGTCCGGACGGCGCCGAGCGCGAGGCTCGCCGTAGAGACGACCTTGCGGCGCCGTACCCGGCTGAGCTGGAGGCTGGCGCCGCCCAGGTCTACGACGAGACCATCGTCGAACGCCAAGCTCTTGAGGGCGGCATCGACGCCAAGCCGCGCCTCGTCTCGCGCGCTGAGGACCTGCACGTCGATGCCCTCGTCGCGCCGGAGCCTGTCGAGTAGCCGCTCGCGGTTCTCGGCGTCCCGCACGGCCGACGTCGCGACGGCGACGATGCGCGGACCTCGACCATTCGGAAAGTACCGCGCGAAAAAGCGGTGCACGGTCCGCAGTGTCGCGTCGATCGCCTCACGGGGCAGAGTGCCGGGCGCGCCGCCGCCCAGCCGCGTAGGCACTCGCTCCTCGGCGAGCACACGATAGCCCGTGTCGGGGGTGACTCGCGCGACCAGCAGGCGAACGGCCGTCGAGCCCAGATCGACGACTGCGACCAGCTCGGCCGGCTCAGCCCCGCTGGATCGCAACGCCGGCTCTATCGGTCATACGTCTCGCCCGTCCGCGACGGGCGGCGGGTCAGCCCGAGGTTCGGTGATCTCGGCAGGGCCGGCGAGGGTCCTGAGGATTCGTGGCTTGAGGAACCAGCGGAGCCGCCCGTCGGCTGCGGGACCGTCGGGAAGGTCCACCAGCGCCGCGCCGCCCGTCGCGAACGCGAGCCGCTCGCCCTGCGCGGCGCCGAGCAGGCGCGCGAGCAGCGCCCCGAGGAGAGGCTCGTGGCCGACGAGGGCGATCCTGGCGTCGGGCGGATGAATCTTCAACGCGGCAACGATGCCGTCGACGCTCGAGCGAGCAAGTGCCGGCTCGATCGTGGGGGCGATGTTCGCGAAGGCACGCGCGGCGATCTCAGCGGTCGCCCTGGCGCGGGGAAGCGGGCTCGTCAGCAACAGGTCTGGCCGACGCGTGACCCGGGCGAGCCCTCGCGCGGCCAAGCGGAACTTGGCCTTACCGTCGGGAGTGAGCGGACGCTCGTCGTCGGGAACGCCGGGCGTTCCTCGGGGTATCGCGGTGGCGTGGCGAATCAGGAGGAGCTTCATTGGTCAGCCAGCCTTTCTTGCGATGACGAGGGAGGGGTGAGACGCCGCCCCCGCGGTCCGGTCCCACCGTGTCGGCGCCTCGCGGTCACAGCGATTCGCGTAGGCGCGCGCGGCATCGTTCGCATCGTCGAACTCGACGACGACCTCGATGTAGGGATTGAAGTCGGGTCCGGAGCGTCGGATCCGGAGCTTGGCGCCCTCGGGCTCGGCGCCGACCGTGTGACGCAGGAGGGCGATGAAGCGCCGGCACTGCAAAAATGCACGCCCGACGTAGTCAATTTCGCTCCCGGAAGCCGGTACTTCACCAGAGGGAACAGTTCCCAGAGCGATGAGGTCAAAAGCCATCTCTGTTACACCCTCTCTTACCGGGTTTGTAACGTCAGTTCAGCCGAGCGCGCAGGCTGTGAAGAATTTTCGCCGTGGTGGGGTCACGCGGAGCCAGCCGCACAGCCCCCTCGAACTCGCGGAGCGCCTCCCACCAGCGTCCCTGCCGCAGGTAGACTCGCCCCAGGTTCAGGAAGGGAAACTGCCGTGGTTGGAAGCGTTCGGCCTGCTTAGCCTTTTCAAGCCACGAGATCGCCTCGTCCAGCTTGTCCTGCTGCATCAAGTAGACCCCGATGTCGTTGTACGGATTGCCGAACGCCGCATCGATCTCGATCGCGCGGAGGCACTCCTCGGTGGCCTCCGCTAAGCGCCCCTGGAAGCTCATGGCCCACCCCAAGAAGGTGTGTGCCTCTGCCGTCGGATAC
>QHSM01000709.1 GCA_003221595.1 Candidatus Rokuibacteriota bacterium
TTGAGGATCACCGGTCCTCTAGTCTGTCCGGACTCGTAATAGTGTTGACACTTCCCGTGAACGAACAAGAGGGCCATCTGTCCTATCTTTCCCAGAGTGGAAGTCCGGCCAAGGAAACCACTGTGGGAGGACGAACCGATGACCCTCGACGAGAGCGTACACGGAATGCGCCTGCGCGTCATCGAGCGTGCGCAAGTACAGGGCAACGTCAGCGCGGTGTGCCGCGAGCTGGGCATCTCGCGGACGGTCTTCTATCGCTGGCGCCAACGCCTGGAACGCTATGGGGTCGACGGCGTCCACCCCCGCCGGCGGCGCGCCCAGGCGGGGCGCCCGGTGGCGATGGCGCCCGACGTGGAGCGGCTCGTGTTGGGGATCGCGATCAGCGCGGCCACCTGGGGGTGCCGCCGGATCGCGGCCTACCTCGCCCGGACCTGGCGGGTCCGGCTGGCGCCCAGCACCGTGCAGCGGCTGCTGCGCCGCGTCGGGCTGGCCACGCGGCGCGCTCGGCTGACCGTGCTCGAGCAGCAGGCCGCGCGGACGGCTGGGCTGCTGACCGAACGCACCCGGCAACGCCTGTGGCGCGCTCGCTACGGCCGCACGCGGCACGTCGAGGCGAAGGAGCCCGGCGAACTCGTGTGCCTGGACACCTTCTACATCGGCAATCTCAAAGCCGTCGGCAAAGTCTGGCAGATCACGGCGTGCGATGCGGCCACCTCGTACGGGCTGGCCGGCTTGCTGCCCGCTCACGATGCGGCGGCGGCCGCCACGTTCCTGCGCGACGTGGTCGTCCCGCACTACCAGCGCGCGGGATGGCCGGTGCGTCGCGTCCTCACCGATGGCGGGCCCGAGTTCAAGGGGACCTTTGATGCGGCCTGTCGTCAGCTCGGCATCCGGCACACACGCACCAAGCCCCGCCATGCCTGGACCAACGGCTTCGTCGAACGCCTGCAGGGCACGATTCTCCAGGAGCACTGGCGCGTGGTGTTCCGGCGCCGCTACTTCACGACGCGCGCGGCGCTGCAACGGACCCTCGATGGCTTCATGCGGTACTACAACACCCAGCGCCCGCACCAAGGCTATCGCGTCCGCGGTCGAACCCCGGCTGCGCTGGTCTGGGGCGTGGCGCCACAGTGATGTCATTCACCACTCTGGGACGGCGAAAGTGTCAACACCGTTCCGAGTCTGGACACTCTAGGCGAGGCGGATCACGTAGCCGCAGTAGACTGGTCAGTGACCGATGCTGACCTGGCTCGGACCCCGGGAGCGGCAGGTCGTCGCCGTGTTGTGTCTCCTCGGCGGGCTCCGGGTGCTCGTGTTCAGCGCGGCGTTCCCGCCGTTCCACTCGACGGATGAGCCCTTCCATTTCGACCTGATCGTCAAGTACGCAGCCGGCCATGTGCCCGCCCGGGTGCTGGACGAGCGGTTGAGCGCCGAGACCGCCACGACGATCGTGCTCTACGGGACCGGCTGGTCGCGCCCGCGGCCGGATCTCGTGCTGCTGCACCACAGCCCCGAGTACCTCAATCCGCTGCCGCCCGACGGCCGGGTACCGGCGCCCGTGTGGACGGCGCCCGCGGCCGTGCGCGAGGCGGTCCTGCCCTGGGGACGCGAGCGCTGGAACCGCGTCAACTACGAAGCCACGGAGCCGCCGGTCTACTACGTGCTTGCCGGCGCGTGGTACCGCCTCGGAGGCGCCCTTGGACTCACCGGCGGCCAGCGGTTCTACTGGACGCGGTTTCTCAACGCTCTGCTGGCGGCGGCGCTCGTGGCGATCGCCGCGCTCTTTGCGCGGACCGTCTGCCCGGACAACCGCGCCCTCGCGCTCGCGGTCCCGCTCCTCGTCGCAGCCTTCCCACAGGATAGTTTTTATGGGACGACGAACGACGCCCCGCTGGGTCCGCTGCTCTTCGGCGCGGCACTGGGGGCGCTCCTGCTGATCCTCCGCGCGGCGCCGCGGTGGCCCTGGTACGCCCTGGCGGGCGTGCTCGTCGCGGCGACGGTACTGACCAAGTATTCGCACGTGGCGATCGTCGGCGCGCTGGGGCTCACGCTCGGGGTCGTCGGCGCCACGCGCCGCGACCGTGCGGAACGTGTGCGCCTGGTGGGGCTCGTCCTCATCGTGCTCGTCCTGGTCGGCGCATGGGTCACGCGCAACGTGTGGCTGGCCGGGGAGCTGAGCGGCTCGCACCAGAAGGCGGTGGCGCTCGGCTGGTCGGTCAAGAACCTGGGGGCGATGGCGGACCACCCGTTTTTCGGGCGCGGGGCGATCGGGGCTCTCGTCGGTGACTTCGGGGCCCACCTGCTCGCCACGTTCTGGCGCGGCGAGATCGCGTGGCACGACCAGCCGATGGCCCTGCCGCGCGTCGATCGCGTGTACGTCCTCTCGTCGGTCCTCTTGCTCGCGTGCGCCGTCATCCGGGCGGCCGGTGTCCGGACCCGGGCCGAGCGTCTCGCGCTGGGGATCAGCGCGGCGACGCTCTTGCTCGCCGTGGCGGCCGTCGCCGCGCTCTCCACCGTGTTCGACTTCGGCACCCAGAATCAGTATC
>QHSM01000710.1 GCA_003221595.1 Candidatus Rokuibacteriota bacterium
TCGATGCGCTGCTCAGCGTAGTACTCCGGAGGCTTGACCAGCTGCGCCTCGAAGACTTCCTCGTGACGAAGATAGCCCTTCGACAACGGCGGGCGGATGTAGGGCGGCTGGGGCTCGGCGCCGATCAGGCGAATCTCACCGTCAAAACCCTCGTCGCGCAGGGTCGCCGCCGCGGTAGCTCCCGCCAGCGAGGCGCCGACGATCACGATACGCACGATCTCGCCTCTTCCCGGACGAAGTCTACCCTAGCTTCACGCGCGCTGCCCGGCATCGCCTCTGTCGAGACCGCCGCCCGCGGCGACCTCCTGCTATAGTTGAGGCCAATGACCAATCGATCGATCTTCTACGGCTGGTGGGTGGTCGCGGCGTTCTCGGCCATGACGTTCATGTCGACGGGAGTCCGCCATGCGGTAGGGCCCTTCCTCAAGCCGATCGTGGCCGACCTCGGTCTCGATCGCGCGAGCTTCTCCGCCGTGATCGCGTTGAGCCTCTTCCTCTACGGCGTCTTCATGCCGATCGCCGGCATGGCGCTCGATCGCTTCAGCGTGCGCGTCGTCACCTCGGTCGGGACGGTGGTGCTGGCCATCTCGCTCGTGTTGACCGCGATGGTGCACAACGTCTGGGAGTTCGCCCTCGTCTACGGCGTGCTCGTGCCGCTCGGACTCGCCGGCACCGGGCCCGTGATCGCCTCCGGCGTCGTCGCCCGGTGGTTCAGCAAGCGCCGCGGCACCGCGCTCTCGGTCCTCGGCAGCGCGTCGATGACCGGAATGAGTCTGCTCGTGCCCGCCGTGACGTGGCTCATCCTCACCACCGGGTGGCGCACGACGTACGTCCTGATCGCGGCTGGAATCCTGCTGCTCGCGCTGCCCTTGTGCCTGTGGGTGGTGCGGGACTCTCCGGAGTCGATCGGGCTTCTGGCCGACGGCGCCGCCGTGAAACCCGGGACCACCGCGGCCCCCGTGGAGCGGGTCACCGCCCGCGAGGCGCTGCAGACGCTGGCCTTCTGGCAGCTCGCGGGGTCGTTCTTCACCTGTGGCTTCTCGATGAGCCTGCTCTCCGCGCACGGGATCCCCATGCTGACCGATCACGGCTACTCGACCATGTTCGCGTCGTGGGCGTTGGGCGTGCTCGGTGGCTCGGCCATCGGGTTCACGGTGATGCTCGGCGCGCTGTCCGACCGTTTGGGCCGCCGGCCCGTGCTCGCCGCGATCTACGCCGGCCGGGTCTTCATCTTTGCCGGCTTCTTCCTCATCCGCGACAATCCCGTCGCGATCCTCACGGTGGCCGTCCTCGGCGGCATCACGATGGCGGGCACCGGCTCGATGACCTCGGCGCTGACCGCCGACATCTACGGGCGCTTCTCCGTCAGCTCGGTCTTCGGCCTGATCTTCCTCGTGCACCAGACGGGCTCCGCCATCGGCTCCGCACTCGCCGGTCTACTGTTCGAGACCACCGGCGGCTACGGCGCGGCCTTCGCGGTCGCGTGCTGCTTCCTCGTGGCCGCATCGATCGTGGCGCTCAACATCGACAAGGACGCGCGGCGGATCTGGCGCGCCGCCACCGCCTCGGCAACGAACTGACCGACACTCCCGGAAAAGGAGGGTTCATGCTCAATCCAGGCGACAGGGCGCCCGATTTCACGGGCCGCGATCACAACGGCCGGACCGTGAAGCTCTCGGACTTCAAGGGCAAGTCGATCGTGCTGTGGTTCTTTCCGAAGGCCGATACCCCTGGCTGAACGGCTGAAGGTTGCGGGTTCCGCGACCTGAAGGCCGACTACGACAAGAAGGGCGCCGTGATCCTCGGAGTGTCGTTCGACTCCACGGACGACAACAAGAAATTCGCCGAGAAGAATCACTTCAACTTCCCGCTCATCTGCGACACCGACCGCACGATCGGAACCGCCTACGGCGCCAACGCCGATCCCCAGAAGGGCGCGCAGCGTGTCGGCGTCGTGATCGACAAGGACGGCAAGATCAAGGAGTGGCACGAGCGCGTCGACGCCCGCGCCTGGCCGGCCGAGGTCGTCAAGACTCTCTGAGGGCGACCTCCGGGCGGTACTGGTTCTGGCCGAAGCCGCCGACGAAGTCGGGCAGCTTCGTGTGGCCGAGCATCTGGCGCACGGCCTGCGATTCGCCGAGGTGGAACCAGTAGTGGTACGTGGTGCGGTGAAGCTT
>QHSM01000646.1 GCA_003221595.1 Candidatus Rokuibacteriota bacterium
CGGCTACAGCCCCGATGCGGTCCGCGTGGTCGTTCGCTTCTCCGCCGGACGCATCGTGGACTTCTTCGGCGCCGCGCGATGAGCGAGCGCGTCGCGCAGCTCGCGCAGGCACTCGGCGCCGAGGGTGTGCGGGCCCTGTTCGGCATTCCCGGCAGCGGGCTCTCCCTCGAGCTGATCACGGCCCTGGAACGGCTGGGCGTGCCGTTCTACGCGACCGCGCACGAGGGCTCGGGCGCGATCATGGCGGGCGCGTTCGCGCGCCGGAGCGGCACGCTCGGCTGCGCGATCTCCATCAAGGGCCCGGGGTTCGCCAACATGCTGGGCGGGCTCCTCGTCGACTACTACGAAGAGCTTCCGGTGCTCAGCGTGGCGGAGGCGTTCGGCCCGGCGGTGGCGGCCTCGCGGATGCACAAGCGCCTGGACCACGAGGCCGCCGGGCGCGCCTTCACGAAGGCGTACGCGACGCTCGGGGATCCGCGCCGCACGGTGGCGACGCTCGCCGGGATCGCGAAGGCCGAGATACCGGGGCCCGTCCACCTCGATCTGTTCGATGAGGACGCCGGCGCGCTCCACGAGCGGATCACACCCGATCCGCCGGCCCCGGGAGCGTGGTCCGAGCTTGGGGCTCGGCTGGCGCGCTCCGAGCGTCCGGCCGTCATTGCCGGCGCGCTCGCCGCGCGCCGGGCGTGGGGCTCGCGCCTGGCCGAGCTCAACGTTCCTGTCTTCACGACGCTCGCCGCCAAGGGGCTCCTCGACGAGACGACGCCGTTCGCGGCGGGCGTCTTCACCGGCGACGGGCGGGAGCTTTCGCCGGAGGCGAAAATTCTCCCCGCGGCCGATCTGGTCGTGGGCCTCGGGCTGCGAAATGGAGAGGTCCTCAGCGCGAAGCCGTTTCCGCGCGACCTCGCGATCGTGGATGTGGTCGGCGGCCGCTCCGCCGGCGGCTTTGCGGCCGCGCTGGTCTGGCGCGCGGACGGCGACGAATCGTTCGCCGACGTGCTCGACACGCTGAGCGGGAAGGAATGGGGACGCGAGCGCGTGGCCGAGGCGACCGCCGGCGTTCGTCGCCACCTCGCGGGCGACGAGTGGCTGCCCGGAGTCCTGTACCGGCACCTCGAGCGGGAGCTGCCGGCGATCGGCTGCCTGGTCGTCGACACCGGCTACTTCTGCACGGTGGCGGAGCACGCGTGGCGCGCGCGATCGGCGGCGGCGTTTCGCTGCAGCGCCAACGGCCGCTCCATGGGGACCGCGCTGCCGAGCGCGATCGCCGCGGCGCTCGCCGACCGCACGGCGCCGACCGTGTGCGTCATGGGAGACGGCGGCGCGATGCACGTCGCCGATCTCAGGCTCGCCGTCGCCGAAGCGCTTCCCGTCCTCTTTCTGCTGCTCTCGGACGGACGATACGGGAGTGTCGCGCACGCGACGTCGGTCGTCGACGCGAGCCGCCGGGCGACGACCATCGCGCGCCCCTCGTGGTTCAGAGCGGTCGAGGCCCTCGATTGCCCGGCCGAGCAGGTGAAGGACGAGGCCGCCTTCGTCACCGCGCTGCGCCGCTGGGACTGGCGAACGGGACCGCTGTTCCTCGAGGCGCCCTTCGATCCCGAGCGCTACGCGACGATGCTGAGAGGAGTTCGCTGAGGCGATGCGCGTCTGCACGCCGCATTGCGGACTCGACCCGGAGGCTGGGCTCGGCGGCGAGGTGTACGAGCGCGAGGTGCTGCGCGCCCTGGCCGATCGCGGGATGGCCCTCGACATCCTGATCGCCCGGCACAAGCGGGTGCCGGAGGGCGTCCGGAACTGGACCGTGCATCGCCTGCCGATCGGCCGCGGTCTCCGGTGGCCGGTGGCGGCGCTGGTGCTGCCGCGGTTCATCAAGCGGGTCTACGACGCCAGGCGATTCGACGTTCTCCGCGCCCACTCCCTGCGCTACATCGGACCGGCGGCGCTCCGCGCCCGCCGCCTCTACCGGCTCGACGTTCCCATCATCGCGCACCACCATCACCTCGACGACGGGCGCCTGAATTCGCTGATCGAGGGGCGGGTGATGCGGCAGGTCGAGCGCGTGGTGGTCGGGAGCGAGTTCGCGAAGCGTCAGGCGTCCGAGGTCCTCGGCGTCCCGGCCGAGCAGTTGAGCGTCGCGTACTACGGCGTGGAGAGCCGGTTCCAGCCCGGGCCCAAGCCCGAGGCGCTGGTGCCGCGACTCGGGCTCGAGGGTCAGCTCGTCGCCCTCTCCGTAGGAGCGCTCGAGGCCCGGAAGAACCTCGGCTTCCTGCTGGACGTCTGGGCGGAGGTCGTCCGGGAGCGGTCCGATGTCCGGCTCGTCGTCGCGGGCTCCGGGCCGCATCTGGCGCGGCTCCAGCGTCAGGCCCGGCGACTCGGGCTCGAGCGGCATGTCCTCTTCACCGGCCATCTCCCCGAGTCCGAGAAGGTGGCCTACTATCGCGCCGCCGACCTGCTGGTGTTCCCCTCGCTCATGGAAGGCTTCGGGCTGGTGGTGGTCGAGGCGATGTCGTGCGGGCTTCCAGCGATCATCTCCAACCGGGGCTCGCTGCCCGAGCTCCTGGGCGACGGTGAGGGCGGCTTCGTCTGCGACCCGGCCGACCGGGGCGCGTTCGTCCGGAGCGTGCTGCGGCTGGCGTCGGAGCCCGATCTGCGGCGCAAGTTCGGGAC
>QHSM01000647.1 GCA_003221595.1 Candidatus Rokuibacteriota bacterium
CCCTTGTCGGGCGCCGTGCCACGTCCGCCCGAGAGCCAGACGACGAGCGCGATGAGCACAACCGCCAGCCCTCCCAGCCCTCCACCCGCGATCGCGAAGTATCGCAGCGGCAGCGCGCTCAGCGGCGAGCGGGCGGGCGCGCGCGGCTTCGGGGTGCTGGGCGTCGCGACGCTTGGCGTAGTGACGGGCGCCGGCCAGGAGCGTTCGAACGCGGGTGTTGCCGCCGCGCCGCCCACTCTCGCGGGCGATGCCGGAGCCGCGATCGGATCGCCGGCGCGCGACGTCGGCGGCGTGGCCACAGGGCCCGTGGGCGGAGCCGCGATCGGGCCCGTCGGCGGCGCCGCAACCGACGCCGTTGGCGCAGCCGGCATGGACACGGTGAGCGGGGACGCCACGGGTGTCGTCGGCGGGGACGCGACGGAAGCGGTCACCGCTTGCTCGGTCCGGATGCGCGCCGTGTCCACGAAGACGGTCTCGTCGACGGTGTCGGCGCGAGTCGGCCTCGCCGCCGCGGCCGCCCGCTTCGCCATCTCGGCCTGGAGCGCCGCAGTTGCCGCCGCGGCCTGCGCCTCGCGGGCGCCCGCGGCCGCCTGCTCGTAGAGCTGCCGAGCCTCCTGGAAGTGCCCTTCGCCCTGCGTGTACGCCTCCCCGGCGAGGGCGGACTGGCCGGCGGAGAACTTGGCCTGCGCCGAATGCCAGAGGGTCGCCTGATAGCGCGGGGCCGCGGCCATCTCGGCTTCGCGCCGGGCAATCTCGGCCTGGCCGCGCATTCCCGTGGCCGTCTCGACCGCCCGGCGGCGCGCCTCGATCCGGGCCGCCTCTTCCGCCTGCTCGCGGGCAATCGCCGCTTCGGCCTTGCGCCGCAGCTCATCGGCCTCGGGCGGCAGGGCGGCCGGCGCGGTGCTGTCGGCGACGCTGCGGAGGATCTCGAGGCACCAGGTGAATGCGCCGGCGTCGTAGGCGGCGCTCGCCTCTCGCATCATTGAGGCGAGCTGCTCACGGCTCTGGTTCCGGGCGTCGACGTGGTGCTGGGCCTCTCGTAGGCTCTCGGCGGCGCGGGCGTGCTCCGGCATCTCGGCGACCACCCGGTCGAGCTCGGAGACGGCCTGCTCGTGGTCGCCGCGCTGCAGGGCCGCGAGGCCGCGCTCCAGGGCCGGCCGGAGCGCCTCCGCCCGCGTGAGCAGCTCCTGCATCCGCTCGATCCGCGCCGTGGTGTCCCGGTCGACGCGCTCGAGGGTGGCGAGCGGGGCGTGGTCGTCGACGATGAACACGGTCTCGTCGGCCCATGGGCCGCCCAGCCGGGCCGTCAGCGCCTCGCGCAGCTCGTGGAGCTGGCGCAGCCGGGACTGGACGTCGCGGCGAACTCGCTCCGCGTCCTCGGTGAGCCTACGGCGCACCTGCACGAGCTGGGTCCGCATCTGTCCGAGCGTGGCAAAGCGCCGCGTCGGATCCTTCTGCAGCGCCCGCTCGAGGATCGTGCCCAGCTCCGACGGCAGGGTCGGGTCCACCTCGGCGAGCGGCGGCGGATCCTGCGAGCGGAGGTTCTCGAGGATCTCGATCGGGTCGTTGCCCGTGAAGGGCGCCCGGTTCGTCAGGAGCTCGTAGAAGAGGGCGCCATGTACTGCAGCGTGCCGACGATGAGCCCCGCGCGCGTGAGCCCGGTCTGGGCCGCCGCGATGTGGGCGATGCCGAAGTCGAGGATCTTCACCTGCCCGTTCCGGAGCACGAAGATGTTGGCGGGCTTCACGTCGCGGTGGACGATGCCCTTCTCGTGCGCGAACTCCAGCCCGTCGCAGATCTGGACCATGAGCGGGAACTTGTCCTCGATGCTGGTGAGCGTCTTCTTGGCGATGAGCTGGCGAAGCTCGTCGCCAACGAGCAGCTCCATCACGATGTAGAGGTTGCCCTCCGCTTCCCCGAGATCGTGAATGGTCACGATGTTGGGATGGCTCAGCTTGGCGCAGGCCTGGGCCTCGCGAAAGAACCGGGCGCGGAGCTCGTCGGTGTGATCGGTCTCGGCGGAGATGACCTTCAGCGCGACCAGCCGGTCCAGCACCGGGTCGTGCGCCTTGTAGACGCTCCCCATGCCGCCGCGGCCGATGCGCTCGAGGATCCGGTACTTCCCGATCGTCTGGTCCATCACTCGTACCGCAGGAGGATGGCGCTGATGTTGTCGCGGCCGCCCCGCGCGTTGGCGCTGTCCACCAGCTGATCGCACGTCTTGGCCAGGTGACCGTCGTAGCGGCTGACGATCTCTAGGATGGCGTCGTCCTCGAGCATGTTGGTGAGCCCGTCGGAGCACAGCAGCACGGTGTCGCCGGCGATCAGGTCGTGGGCGGCGACGTCGAACTCCACCTCGCCGCGGACGCCGAGCGCCTTGGTGAGGACGTTCTTCATCGCCCCGACGACGCCGCCCTCCTCGGTGTCGGCCCAGGCGCTGTTGGCCAGCGAATCGTCCCGGGTCAGCTGGATCACGCGCCCGCCCCGGACGATGTAGAGGCGGCTGTCGCCGACGTGGCCGTAGGTGAACCGCGCGTCGTCCGCGGCGACGAGGGTGGCGACCACCGTGGTTCCCATCCCCGCGTACTCGTCCTCGGCCGCGGCGCGCGTGAAGATGGCCCGGTTCGCGAGCTTGATCGCGGTGCGGACGCGGTTGGCGTCGAAGGACAGGCTCGGGTCGAATCCGTAGGGCCAGGTCAGGTCCGGATCGGCTCCCGCGCGGGTGATGAACGTTCCGATCGTGTCGACCCCGATGCGGGAGGCGACGTCGCCCGCCTGGTGGCCGCCCATGCCGTCGCACACCACGAGGATGCCGTCACCGACAAGGATGCTGTCCTCGTTCCGGTGGCGCCGTCTACCTACGTCGGTGCGGCCGCAGAATTGAATCATCCCTGAAGACCCTCTTGTCGTTGCATGATCGCAGATCGCAGCGATCCGCGGAAGTCCGCGACCGCGCGGTGTGCGCGGTCAGCGCAGCTGAAACGGCACACCGGGTATTTCCGGAATCTTGAGCTTCTGGCCCGGTCGGAGCGGGACGTTCAAGGCGAGGCGATTCGTCTCGGCGATGACCTCGCAGCGGAGGCGATCGCCGTAGTAGAGCTCGGCGAGAGAGGCACACGTGTCGCCCGCTCGAACCGTGTGCATGATCGACAGGACCTCGCGCACGTCGTTCTGCATCGTCTCGAACGCCGCCCGGTTCGTGGGATCGAGACTGAGCGCGACGAGAAGACGCTGCTGGGCCTCGCCGAGCAAGCCCCGGCCTACGAGCGCGCGTCCCTCCTGGACCAGCGCGGCGGTCTGCTGCGCGATCCGACCCTCCAGGCGTTTCTGGGCGTCCTGGGCCTTGCGGTCCCGCGGGTTGATCGTCAGCGCGACCAGGCGCTCCTCGAGAGCCTGCCGCAGCCGGCCCTGCTGCTCCAGCTGCTCCGAGCGCTCGTTGTGCGCCGCCGCCAGGGAGTCCCGCGACCATGGACCGAACGGCGCGGCCGCCGTGGAGACGGGCCGGGTGACCGCGCCGGTGGCACCCGCAACCCTTCCGTCGGAGCCTCGCGCCGCGCCGACTTCCTCGTCCTGGAAGTTGGTGAGGTTCGCGGTGAAGTCCTTCAGCGTCATCTCCGCGTAGATCTGGCTCCGGCTGATCCTGAGCGGGTACGCCCACGCCGGGTTCGACTGCCGGCGGACCGTGAAGGCGGCGACGTAGCCGTACTTGACCACGTACGGCAGGAGCTCGTCGTCCGTGTCTCCGTAGGGGTAGGCGAGGACGTCGCTCGCGCGCCCGAGCTGCTTGCGAAACTGCTCGACGGGATAGGCCAGCTCGGCCTCGATGCGCTTCGCGTACGCCTCTTGCGGCTCGCCCTCCTTACGCCGGAGGCTCGTATGGGTCTTCGAGTGCGCCTGCACGTCGAAGCCCTGGGCGATCATCGCGCTGAGCTCCTTCCACGACATGCCGCCACCGCCG
>QHSM01000648.1 GCA_003221595.1 Candidatus Rokuibacteriota bacterium
TGGAAGCACCTGGCGTTCGGGCCCGACGGCAAGCTCTACTTCAACATCGGCGCGCCCTGCAACATCTGCCTGCCTCCGGACACGCACGCGAACCTCTCGCGCGTCAACCCCGATGGGACCGGGTTCGAATACGTCGCGCACGGAGTCCGCAACAGCGTGGGCTTCGACTGGCATCCGGTGACGAAGCGGCTCTACTTCACCACGCACGCCCGCGACTGGATGGGCGAAGACTCGCCGAGCGACCGGTTCGACGTCGTCACGCGGAAGGGCCAGCACTTCGGCTACCCGTTCTGCCACGCGGGCGACATGCTCGATCCCGAGTTCGGCAAGGGGAAGAGCTGCAACGACTACGTGAAGCCGCTGATCAAGACCGGGCCGCACGTGGCCGGCAACGGCGTCGAGTTCTACACGGGCGCGATGTTCCCGGCCGAGTATCAGAACCGCGCGTTCCTCGCGCAGCGCGGCTCGTGGAACCGGTCGAAGAAGATCGGCTTTCGCGTGATGATGGTGACGATCGATGCGAAGGGCGGCGTGGCGAAGTACGAGCCGTTCGCGGAGGGCTGGCTGCAGGGCGAGGAGATCTGGGGCCGGCCCGTGTACACGCGCCAGATGAAGGACGGGTCGCTGCTCATCGCCGACGACTACGCGGGCGCGATCTACCGGGTCAGCTACTCCCGCTGATCGTCGACACTGAGGAAGCTTCAGGGACTCGCCGGCGCCTCGCTCGTCGCCGCCGCCGTGGCGGTGACGACGGGAGCGCCGGCGGGGGCCGCCGATCTCGAAGCCGGGCTGAGGAAATCCGAGCCGTGCAAGGCCTGCCACGGCGCCGACGGGAACGCGACGATCCCGGGGACGCCGTCGCTCGCCGGGCAGCCGGTGTACTTCACTCACTGGCAGCTCATCAAGTTCCGTGACGGGCGCCGGAAGGATCCCCAGATGTCGCCGTTCGCGACGAACCTCAGCGACACCGACATGGCGGACCTGGCCGCGTTCTACGCGGCGCAGCGGCCGCAGTCCCGGCCGGCCGTCACCGAGCCGGCAAAAGTCGAAGCCGGCCGGCAGCTCGCCACGCTGCACCACTGCGTTTCCTGCCATCGGCCCGGCCTTACCGGTCACGAGCAGGTGCCGCGCCTGGCCGGGCAGGACCTCGCCTATCTCGTGAAGCTCCTGCGCGGCTTCAAGGCGCAGACGGCGGGTGACCTGGATGGCACCATGACGACGGCGGCCCAGCCCCTGAGCGAGGCGGACATCGAGAACCTCGCGCACTACATGGCGACGCTGCCCCCGGTGCCCTCGCCGTCGCGATGAATGGCCCGTCGCCAGGCGGATCAATGGCTCTTTCCCCCGGGCACCCCCCCGTGTAAGAGAGAGTTTATGAAAACCGAGCACCCGAGCGTCTGCCCCCTCGATTGTCCGGACACGTGCAGCCTCACCGTCACGGTGGAGGACGACCGGATCGTCTCGATCCGGGGCTCGCGCGCGAATCCCTACACGGCCGGCGTCCTCTGCGCGAAGGTTCCGGAGGCGTATCCGGGCTTCGTCCACGGCGAGGGTCGTCTCACGGCGCCGCTGCGCCGGGCCGGCGCCAAGGGGCAGGGGCGCTTCGAGCGCATCTCGTGGGCCCAGGCGCTCGATCTCGTCCACGAGCGGTTCTCCGCCGTCATCGCAGCCCACGGCCCGCAGGCGATCCTGCCGCTGAACTATGCCGGGCCGCACGGCATGCTCGCCGGGGGCTCGATGGACCTGCGCTTCTTCCACCGGCTCGGCGCCAGCCTGCTCGACCGTCGGCCCCTCTGCGGCGGCATCCGCACCGAGGCCTGGGTCGGAACCTTCGGCCCCGCGCCGGGCGTGCGGCCCGAGCAGGCGCAGCACTCGAAGCTGATCATCGCCTGGGGCAGCAACGTGACGTGGTCCAACCTCCACATCGTGCCGATCATCAACCGCGCGCGTCGGGCGGGCGCCAAGCTCGTCGTGGTCGACACGCGGCGGACGAAGGTCGCCGAGCAGGCCGATCTGCACGTCGCGCTCCGCCCGGGAACCGACGTCGTGCTCGCGTGGGCGATGGCCGCCGAGCTCGAGCGCCAGAGCGGTCTCGACCGCGAGTTCATCGCGCGACACGTCGCCGGCTTCGAGGACTACATGGCGCTGGCCCGCCGCTACACACTAGCCGACGCCGCCCGAATCTGCGGCGTCGACGAGAGCGTCGTGGCGCAGCTCGCCGAGTGGTACCGGACGATCTCCCCCGCGGTGATCACCGTCGGCAACGGGCTCGAGCGCAACCGCAACGGCGGCAGCGGCATCCGCGCGATCTTTGCCCTCCCCGCCCTCGCCGGAAAGTTCGGCGTGCCGGGCGGCGGGCTCATCAACGGCGCGGGGTTCGCGTTTCCGAAGACGCCCGCGCGCCTGGCACGGCCCGACTTCGTCCCGGCCGGCACGCGTCTCGTCAACATCATCGACGTCGGTCGCCACCTCACCGACGCCACGCTGGCGCC
>QHSM01000649.1 GCA_003221595.1 Candidatus Rokuibacteriota bacterium
GTGTCAAGCGGCTGGACGCAGGTGCGAGAGCGGACGTGCGGCGGGCGCTACTCGGCCGCTAACCGATATCCGACGCCCGGCTCCGTGAGGAGATAGCGCGGGCGCGCGGGCTCGGCCTCGAGCTTCTGGCGCAGGTGCGCCATGTACACGCGGACGTAGTGCGCCTGCTCGGTGTGCGAGGGGCCCCACACTTCCCGAAGCACCTGCTGGTGGGTGACGACCTTGCCCGCGTGATGAATGAGCGTGGTGAGGAGCCGGTACTCGATCGGCGTCAGGTGGATCTCCCGGTCGGCGACGAGCACCTGGCGGCGCAGGAGATCGACGCGCAGCGCATCCACCTGGAACACGGCGTCGGCCGCCTCGTGCGAGGCGCCGGCGGTGTGGCGCAGCGCGACGCGGATGCGCGCCAGCAGCTCGCCGGCGCCGAACGGCTTGCCGACGTAGTCGTCCGCGCCGGCGTCGAGCGCCGTGACCTTGTCGCGCTCCCCGCCGCGCGCCGACAGCACGATGACCGGCACGTCGGTCCACTCGCGCACGCGCCGGATGACGTCGAGGCCGTCCATGTCGGGCAGGCCCAGGTCGACGATGACGACGTCCGGCTGGCGCGAGCCGACCTCGACCACGCCGTCGGCGCCCGAGGTCGCCTCGAACAGCCGGTAGCCGTGGCCCTCGAGCGTCGCGCGCAGGAACTTCCGGATCTGGGGCTCGTCCTCGATGAGGACGACGACGGGGTCAGGCATCGGCGGGAACCGAGGCCGGCGGCTTGCCGGCGAGGGGCAGCGTGAACAGGAAGGCCACGCCGCCCTCGGGCAGATTCTGCGCCCAGATATTCCCGCCGTGCGCCTTGACGATTCCCTGGCAGATCGCGAGGCCGAGTCCGGCGCCACGGCCGCCGGGCATCCCGCGATAGAACTTCTCGAACACCCTGTCTTCCTCGCCGCGCGGCAATCCGGGACCGTGGTCGGCGACCTCGACGGTGATGGCCTCGCCGGTCGACGTCGCGATGATGCGAATGGGGCTGCCGCCCGGCGTGTACTTCACGGCATTGTCGAGGAGATTGACCAGCACCTGCTCGATGAGGACGTCGTCGATCGGCACCAGCGGCAGGTCCGGCGGGACGCGAGTATCGACGCGCCGGTCGGCGAGCTCCTTGCCGAGACGGCCGAGCGCGGCGCCGATGACCTCCTCGAGCGGGTGCCATTCCTTGCGAAGCTGCAGCGCGCCCGATTCCAGGCGCGTCATCTCGAGAAGGTTCTGGACGAGGCGGTTCAGCCGGTCAGCCTCCTCGCGCACCGACTCGAGGAGCCCCTGACGCGTCCGGTCGTTCAGCTTCGCGCCGTTCTCGAGCATCGTGGTGGCCGCGCCGGTGATCGTCGCGAGCGGCGTTCTCAAATCATGCGAGACCGAGCTGAGCAGCGAGTTCCGGAGCCGCTCGGTTTCCATTCGCACCTGAGCCTGCTGCGCCTCGTCGGCGAGCTGCGCGCGCTCGATGGCGAGCGCGGTCTGGTTGGCGAACGTCTCGAGCTGGTGGAGCTGGTCGGGCGCATCGAGCGAATGCGGGTCGGCCGGACGGATACCGAGCACGCCCACAGGACCACGCGGCGCCTGCAGCGGCAGGTAGAGCGCGGCGGCGCCCGGCAGCGTCGACGTGCCGAGGCCCGCGGGCTGGTGATGCTCGTGAACCCACTTGCCGACGCCGAGCTCGTTCGAATCGAGCGCGAACTGCCCACCGTCCGCGCAGACGAGCGCTCCGCCGGCGCCGGGCAGGAGCACGACCACCTGGCTGCGAAACACCTCGCTGATGTGGCGCATTGCGATGATCAGGAGCTGGTCCACGCCCCGCGTGCTCGCCAGCTCCCGGCTCATGGCGTAGAGCGCCGCCGTGCGCTGCTCGCGGAGGCGCGCGGCCTCCGCCTGCGTGCGGATGCGCGCGGCCAGGCCGCTGGTCACGAGCCCGACGACCAGCATGACCACGAAGGTGAAGAGATACCGGACGTCGGAGACCGCGAAGGTGAAGACGGGTGGAACGAAGAAGAAGTCGAGGGCGGCGACGCTCAGGATCGAGGCCACCAGCGACGGGCCCTGGCCGTACCGGGTGGCGACCACGACGATGCCGAGCAGGTACACCATCACCAGATTCGCGAGCTCGAAGAACGGCAAGGTCAGCCACGCGGCGCCGGTGGCCAGCGCGACGACGGCTGTGGCCCAGCCGTAGGGCGCCCAGTCGGAGGGGATCGCGCGGCGCGCCAGGGGCGCCGGCGGCGCACCGTGCTGCTCGCGCTCGGCGCTGATGACGTAGATGTCGATGTCGCCGCTGCCCTGCGCCGAGCTGCTCGGCCAGCCGCAGCGTCTGGGTGACCCGATCGCGCACCTCGGCCGGCAGCCGGAGCTGCCTGGGCGTCTCGACGTACGCGGCGACCCACGGCGCGCCGAGGCGGTCCGCCATCCGCTTGGCCGCCCGCACGAGCCGCGCCGACTCCGGGCCCGGGCTGATGCACACCAGGAGCCGCTCAACCGTCGGCCAGGCCTTGCCGATCGCGTGCTCGTGCATGTACACGCGCATCTGCGCGTCCACGCGCTCGGCGGTCCGGCGCAGCGCGAGCTCGCGCAGGGCGATCAGGTTGCCCTTGCGGAAGAAGTTCTTGACGGCCTCCTGCGCCTGCTCGGGCATGTACACCTTGCCGTCCTTGAAGCGCTCGAGGAGCTCGTCGGGCGGCAGATCGATCAGCTCGATCTCGTCGGCCTGCTCGAATACCGAATCCGGCACGGTCTCGCGGACCACGACCCCGGTGATCTTCGCGACGACGTCGTTGAGGGTCTCGAGGTGCTGCACGTTCATGGTCGTGTAGACGTCGATGCCGGCGTCGAGGAGCTCGACGACGTCTTGCCAGCGCTTGGTGTGTCGGAGGCCGGGGGCGTTCGTGTGCGCCAGCTCGTCGACGAGGATCAGGGCGGGGCGGCGCGCGAGCGCGGCGTCGAGGTCGAGCTCGCGCAGCGCGTTTCCGCGATAATCGACCATCCGCGCGGGAAGGATCTCGAGCCCCTGGAGCAGCGCGTCGGTCTCGGCCCGGCCGTGAGTCTCGACGTACCCGACGAGCACGTCGACCCCGTCGGCCCTCTGCTCGCGCACGGCCTCCAGCATCGCGTACGTCTTGCCGACCCCGGCGGCGGCGCCGAGGAATATCTTCAGCTTTCCCCG
>QHSM01000650.1 GCA_003221595.1 Candidatus Rokuibacteriota bacterium
CGGGCGCGCACCGGCGTCCACGGTCGTCACCACGGGACAGTGCACGGCGCAAAATCCACAATACCCCTTGACGGCCCGGCTCGCGTCCCCTCTCATCGTTCCCATCGACCGTGACGCGAGTATACCGGCGCCCGCTCGCGTTGTCGTAGAGTGTCGCGTGGTCTCGCTGCGCAGCTCCTCACAGAGTGGCCACGAACTCCTCGATCAGTGCGTTGACCTTGTCCGGAATCTCGGTGGGCGGGAAGTGCCCCGCGCCGGAGAGCTTCACATACCGTGAACCGGGCACGGCCTCGTGCATCTCTTTCTCGTACTCCGGCGGATGGCCGGGATCGTCCACGCCGCGCAGCAGGAGCAGCCTGGGCTTGAGCGTCGCGAGGCGATCGCGTACGTCGAAGGCATCGATCGTTTTCAGGTCGTGGTACTGGGACAGTGGGCCCACCTGGCGGTGCCGCTCGATCAACTGCTCGCGCAGTCCGGGTTCCACGAACTTCATGGAATGCCGCTGATACGCGAGCCACTCTTCGTAGACCTTCGGGTCCTCCGCGGCGCGCAGCCGCATCTCGTACGCGCCCGCGGCCCGTGTCTTGGGCCGCGCGGCGACGGTCATCAACACCAGGCCCTTCACCTCGTCCGGATAGTCGAGGCCGTATTGCAGCGCAATCGACGCGCCCAGCGTGTACCCGATCAGCACGAGGTCCCCTTTCAGGTCCTGCGCCCACAGCCAGCCGCGCACCCATTCCAGGTATCGCGTGACGTCCGCACACCGGCTGCCCTCGAGGTGGCCGGGCAAGGTCGGCGCGACGCTGTTCGGGAAATGCCTGACTTGATAGTGGAACGCGTCGGCGCAGGCGCCGGCGCCGGGTCCGTGGAGGAACACGAGCTGCGGCATGCAACGCTCCCTCTTGTGTTGCTCTCGCGGCTGGAATAAATTACCGAGCATTCTGACCCGCCGGATGAGGAGAGTCCAATGATCGATATGCATACCCACTGGAGACCCGCCGAGTTCACCGACGCCCTGCGCGCCCGCACCACCGAACCGCGCGTCGTGCGCAACCAGGCCGGCGTCGAAGTCTTGAAGACCCGGATGGGCGAGGAACCGCTGTCCAAGGCGTTCGACGAGGTGCACTTCCACCTCGACAGGATGAACCGGCAGGGCGTCAGTACCAGCGTGCTGTCGCTACTCGGCTCGTTCTGCTGGATCGAGGCGCAGCCGCTCGACGTCTCCCTCTCGCTCTGCCGGCTCTTCAACGACAGCGTATCCCGGCTCTGCCAAGAGCACGAAGGCCGCTTCGCCGCCTACGCGGCGCTGCCGCTGGTGGACATCTCGGCGGCGGCCGTGGAGTTCGAACGAGCGCTGGGGCTGCCCGGCATCGTCGGGACACAGGTGCCGGGCAACGCGTTCCTGACGCGCAAGGATGCCGAAGCCATGCGTCCGGTGCTCGAGGTCGCGAACCGGCATCGCGCGGTCGTCTTCATCCACCACGGCCCGCGGCCGGGTGACACCTTCCCCAAGGTCGCGGGGGACACCGACAACGCGCGTCGCCGCAACGGGACCCTCGACATGCAAGCGAGCCTTTCGTCGGCGATGGTGACGCTGTGCCTCACCGACTACCTCGCGCCCTACCCCGATGCCATGATTCACGTCCACAACCTCGGTGGCAACATTCCCTACGAGGTCGAGCGCATGGACCACCGCTCTCTGCTCGACACGCCAAAAGAGGAACTGCCGTCGGCACGCATCCGCCGCTCGCCGGTGTATGTGGATTGCAACTCGTTCGGCCCGCGCGCGATCGAGGCCGCGGTGCGCCTGTACGGCGCCGATCGCATCGTCTGCGGCACCGACGGCACTGAATTTGGCTGCGAGTGGACCAGCAAGGCGCTCGCGGAAGCGGAAATCGGCGAGGAAGCGCGCGACAAGATCCTGCATCGCAACGCCGCCGCGATGCTCGCGCCGCTCGAACGAGCGGCGGCGTGATGACGATCGCTACGTAGGTAAGGAAGCTATCTCAACCCGCCGCATGACACGCCGTTGGAGCCCGCCGGCTCCAACGGCCGCTGCCGTCGAAGCTCGGACTCAGTCCTTCGTTCGCCCACGCAGACAGGAGCGGTCATGAGCATCGATGTCCTGGCTCTCGTCCGACTCACGCCTGAACGCGTAGCCGCGCTGACCGCAGCCGGCTATGCCGTTCGCGAGGCGACGGCGTACGCAAGCCGGATAGACGCCCTTCGCGACGGAGGCGCGACCGTCAGGGCCGTTCTGACCAACGGCCGTGGAGGTCTAGGTGGCGACGAGATGGCGTTGCTTCCGAATCTCGAGGTAGTTTGCGCGGTCGGCGCAGGCTATGAGGCTATCGATCTCGACACAGCCCGGAGTCGGGGCATCGCGGTCGCCAATTGTCCCGACGCGAACGCATCTGCGGTCGCCGACTCCGCCATGATGCTGTTGATGGCGACCACC
>QHSM01000651.1 GCA_003221595.1 Candidatus Rokuibacteriota bacterium
GGTTCGGCACCTGGAGGGGGCCGCGGTCTCCATCATGCTCGAGGTCGGCCGGCGCGTCGGTCTCTTCGAGGCGATGGCGAAGATGGGCGCGGTGACCAGCGCCGAGATCGCCGAGCGGACCGGGCTCAGCGAGCGCTACATCCGGGAGTGGCTCGCGGCGATGACGTGCGGCGGCATCGTCGAATACGCGGCCGCCGAGGGGACCTATCGCCTGCCGCGCGAGCATGCCGCCGGTCTCACCGGATCGTCGAGCCGGAACCTCACGACCATGGCGGAGATGTTCCCGTTGATGAACCGGGTCATTCCCGAGGTCGCCGAGGCCTTCCGCACGGGCCGCGGCGTGCCGTACAGCGCCTATCAGCCGGACTTCACCGGTCTCATGGATCGGCGGAGCCGCCCCCGGTACGAGGAGCTCCTGTTCAGCACGTACCTCGCGAAGCCCGCCGGGCTTCTGGCGCGGCTCGAGGCGGGCATCCGCGTCGCGGACGTGGGCTGCGGGACCGGCCACTGCATCGCGCTGATGGCCCGGCGCTTCCCGAAGAGCACGTTCGTCGGCTACGACTTTTCCGAGGACGGCATCGCCGAGGCGCGCGCCGCGGCGCGGGGGCTCGCCAACGCGTCGTTCGTCGTCCAGGACGTGAGCCGGCTGGAATCGCCCGCGCCGTTCGACCTCATGACCGCGTTCGACGCGATCCACGATCAGGCCGACCCCGCCGGCGTGCTTCACCGGATCCGGGCGGCGCTGGCGCCGGACGGCATGTTCGTGATGATCGACGTCTGGGCCTCGAGCGAGCTCGCCGACAACCTCGGCGTCCCGATGGCGCCGTACCTCTACACGATGAGCACCATGCACTGCATGAGCGTGTCGCTCGCCGGCGGAGGCCCGGGCCTCGGCACCGCATGGGGCCATCAGGTCGCGGTGACGATGCTCCGCGCGGCCGGCTTCGCCGACGTCCAGCTGTTCGAGCGCGTCGACCCGGCGAACTCGCTCTACGTCGCGCGCGGCTGAGCGGCGATGAGCGAGCGCCTCTTCGGCGCGCGGGTGCGGCGCCGCGAGGACGCGCGTCTGGTCACCGGCCAGGGGCGCTACGTGGCCGACGTCGCGCTGCCCGGACTGCTTCACGTCGCGGTTCATCGGAGCCCGCACGCCCACGCGCGCATCGTTCGCATCGACGCCGCCGAGGCCCGGCGCCGCCCGGGCGTCGTCCACGTTCAGGTTCCCGCCGACGTCGCCGCGCTGGGCCGGCTGCCGCTTCTCGTGCCGCACGCGAGCCTGGTCGCGCCGGCCTGTCCCGAGATGCTCCCCCAGGAAATCGTCTCGTACGCGGGCCAGCCGGTGGCGCTCGTCGTCGCCACCAGCGCCGCCGAGGCGGAGGACGCGCTCGACGCGCTGCACGTCGAGTACGCGCCGCTGCCGGCCGTGGCCTCGCTCGACGACGCCCTGCGCCCCGACGGGCCGCGCGTGCATCCCGGCGGCAACGTCGCCTCACGATTCACCCAGCGCGTGGGCGATCCGGCGGGCGCGCTCGCCCGCGCCGAGGTCGTGCTGCGCGAGCGGTTTCACGTTCACCGTGGCG
>QHSM01000652.1 GCA_003221595.1 Candidatus Rokuibacteriota bacterium
TGCCGTCGTGATCGATCAGGGGTGCCGTCGTGATCGATCAGGGGCAGAAACTCGGCGACGAGCAGCCGGATCGCGAGCGCGACGGCGGCGACCGCCAGCGCCGGGATCACGCGCCGCCCCGGGTGATCGTCTCGTAGAGGGCCGCGGTCGCCTTGGCGCTCTCGGCCCAGGACCACGCCGACGCCGCCAGCGCGCGCGCCGCGCGCGCCATCTGCGCCGCGCCCTCCGGATCGGCCAGCACGGCGGCGAGCGCCGCGACCAGCGCCTGTGGGTCGCCCGGCTCGACCAGACGGGCGGTGACGCCGTCCGTGAGGAACTCCCGAAAGCTTCCGACCGCGGTGGCGACCACGGGCGTTCCGAGGTCGCAGGCGAGCCTCAGCGACCCGCTGTCGGTGATGTCGCGATAGTTGAAAATCGCGACATCGGCGGCGGTGAAGTAGGCGCCGACCTCCTCCCCCGGAACGTAGCGGGGCCGGAAGATCACGGCGTCGTCCACCGCCGCCTGCCGGATCGCGTCCTGGTACTCCGCCTCGCTTCCCACCAGCAGTGGCCCCGCGATCACCAGGCGCGCATCGACGCGTCGGCGGCGCAGCTCGGCGAGCGCGGCGATCGCGCCGTGGAGCCCCTTGTACGGTCGGATCGCGCCGAAGGCGAGCACGATCTTCCCGTCGCGCGGCAGACCGAGCCTCGCCCGCGCCCCCCCACGATCGGGCCGGCCCTCGGCCCCGAGGAATCCGGCGCTTCCGAGATGGATGAGCTCGATCCGCGCGCCGGCGCGGAGCCGCCGCCGCGCCACCTCCTCGGCCCGCCGCGTGTGGACGACGACCGCGTCGGCGGCGGCGAGGCAGCGCCAGAGGGTCCAGTCGTCCCAGCGGATGCGCTCGTGCGACCGGATGTTGTGCGCGGTCATCACGACGGGTCGGCGGCGCCGGATCAGCGGCCAGAGGAAGGCGTCGAGCCGCGTCGAGAGCAGGCTCTGCACGTGGACGACGTCGGGCCGCCACCGGGCCAGCGCCTGCCGGAGGGCCTTCACGTTGCCGAGGTAGCCGACGTCGCCGGCGAAGCAGCGGTCGACCTCGAAACGAGCCGGCAGATGCGCGAGCTCCCACTGGCGGTTCGTGAGCAGCGACACCTCGACGCCGGCCCCGGCGAGCACCGCGCACAGGTCCCACGCGTAGTGGGCGATGCCGCCCCAGCCGCCCGTCTCGACCATCGCGGCCCTCATGGCGCCCGCATGATCCGGGACGACGCGAGCGAGCGCAGCAGGCGCGCGCACGCCGCCTCCCGCGCGGAGAGCATCGCCGCGCGCTGCCGGTCGACGGGCGGATACCGGAAGACGAGTGCCGCCATCCGCGTGAGCGCGCCGAGGACGACGGCGGCGCGGAGGATCGCGGCGGCGGCGCGGCCGTGATGCTTGCGAAAATATCGGACGTAGCTCAGGTAGTACTCGACCTGGCGCACCGACGTCTGCCGGGTGCTGGCGCCGTGGCGGTGAACGGCGCGGGCGGCGGGACAGAGGGCGACCGAATGGCCCTGGTCGCGAAGGCGCCGGCACAGGTCCGTCTCCTCGAAGTACATCCGGAAGCCCTCGTCGAAGCCCCGCAACGCCTCGAACGCGGCGCCGCGAAGCATCATCACCGAGCCCGACACCGTGTCCACTTCCGTCGCGCGTGTGAGATCCCGGTCCTCGTAGTAGAAGCGCCTCACCCACGGATTGCGCGGCGCCAGCGTGTGGAGCGCGAGGACCTCGCCGAGCGCCATCCCGAGCGTGGGGAAGCGCTTGGCCGACGGTTGCGGCCGTCCGTCCGGGTACGCGAGCGCGGGCCCCACGAGAGCGCACGAGCGGTTCACCGACAGGAACTGGCGGAGCTCCCGGAGACTCCCGGGCGCGAGCACGACGTCGGCGTTCATCGCGCAGAGGTAGGCCGAGCGTTGCGTCGTCGCCGCCCGGTTCACAGCCGCGCCGTAGCCGGGATTGTCGGGGTTCTCGAGCACGGTGACCTCGGGGTACGCTCGGCGCACGGCCTCCACGGTGCCGTCGGCCGAGCCGTTGTCGGCCACGATGACTCGCGCGTCGAGCCCGTCGGTCGCGCGCCGGGCAGAGGCCACCGCCTGGAGCGTGAGTTCCCGCGTGTTGTAGCTGACGACGATCACCCCGGTGTCGCGGGTCATCGGGTCAGCGCCCGCGCGCCGCCCGGACGAGGCTCTTGCCGAGCAGCCACGGCGCCTCTCGCTGCCACGGCACCGTCAGCACCGACGCCGCGAAGCGCCGCCGCGCCTCGCTCCAGTCCCCGGAGGCGTAGGCCTCCTTGCCCAGCCAGTTGTGCGTGTCGGCGATGAGGCGGCGTCCGACGCTGCCGAGGCTCTCGAGCGCCACCGGCCGCGTCCGGTTGATCTTGTCGAGGACGCAGAACCGGTTCTTGTCCATGCGGGCGCGGTCCTCGCTCATCCC
>QHSM01000653.1 GCA_003221595.1 Candidatus Rokuibacteriota bacterium
GCCTTGCCGGGACCGACGAGGCCGCTCCACCAGCCGGCAAACGGCATGTCGGGGGTCGGCGGGCTCGCCGCGAAGTGATTGCCGGTGAAGCCGTGGGTGACCAGGATCGCGTTGCGACCGTCCGGCGCGAGCTGCCCGTAGGTCTCGTACGCGAGGGCCAGCTCCGCCAGAACCCTACCGCTCTCCAGCTTGAAGCCCGGGACCATGAAGCTCTGGTTCATCACGCGCTCCGGTGTGCTCGATTTGGTCGCCGACCGTTCAGTCCGGCCTTCCGGGGGCAAAGCATAGGCCGTCGAGCATCCGAGCGCAACCGTCACCCCGGCGCCTCGAGAATGAAGCGCGGCTCACGACACGCTGCCGATGTGAAGCGCGATCGTCCCGAGGCCGAAGCGCCGGAAGCTCACGTCCCGGAGCCCCGCCGCGACCATGAGTCGCGCCAGCGCCTCGGGCGTGACGAAGCGCTCCACGGATTGCGGCAGGTAGGTGTACGCCTGCCGGTCGCCGGCGACCAGGGCACCGATCGCCGGCACGACCCGGTTGAAGTAGACACCGAACGCCGGGCCCCACAGCGGGACCGCCGGGCGGACGATGTCGAGCGTGATCACCCGGCCGCCGCGCATGGTGACCCGGCGCATCTCGGCGAGCCCGCGCTCGAGATCTTCCAGGTTTCTCAAGAGAAATGCCGACATCACGCACGCGAACGCCCCGTCGCGAAACGGCAGCGCCAGCGCGTCGGCGGCGAGGAGCGGGACGCGTGCCACGC
>QHSM01000593.1 GCA_003221595.1 Candidatus Rokuibacteriota bacterium
GCGCGCGCCCGTGTTCGCCCGAGGCCAGGTCGTTCGCAGCTATCCGTCGCTGAAGGTTCCCGAGGGATGGCTCTGGATCGTCCAGGTGCCGCTGAGCCGTGAGGCGACGGTGACGCTCCAGCTTCGTTCCCCGGTCGCGTGGCCGCTCGAGTCGCTAGCCGTGAGCACCAACGGGGTGAAGTGACGTCGACGGCGTGCCGCATGGTGGTGGTCGCCCTCGCCCTGACCGGGTGCGGGGGAGTCGCCAAGCCATCGGCGAGCGTCGAGACTCCGGAGCGTTCCGGGGTGGACGCGGCCGACCAGCCGTCGAGAACGGCCGAGCAGACGCGCCTCAACGAGGAAGTCAGTCGAGTGGCCGGGGAGCTCAGCGAGCTGCAGAACGCCGTGGCCAAGCTCATCGTGGCCTCGCGCCAGCAGGAGGATCAGCTGGCGTTCCTGCGTCGCCGGCTCGAAGCGCTCGAATCGCAGAGCGGGAGCCGCCTGCTGCCGAGCGCGCCCAGCGGCTTCGCGCCGTCGCCGCCGCCATCACCGGCGGCGTCATCGGGGGCGACTCTGCTGGCGTCGGCGACCACGACACCGGCCGCCGAGCTCTACCGGGCGGGCACCGCGCAGCTCAAGGCGAAGAACTTCGACGCGGCGACGCTGAGCTTCTACGACCTCATCGTGACGTATCCGGGCGATCCGCTGCGCGAGTCCGCCCAGTTTCTGGTGGCGGACATCTACTTCACGCAGAAGGACTACCGCGGCGCGCTGGCCGAGTTCGAAGCGCTGATCGACGCCGTCCCGCGCGGCGAGCGAGTGTCCGACTCGCTCCTGAAGATCGGTCAGTGCCAGAAGAGCCTGGGCGACGTGAGCCGGGCCAAGCGAACCTGGGAGCGGATCGTGAAGGACTACCCGGCGAGCGTCGCGGCTCGCCAGGCGCGGGTCCTGCTTCGCAACTAGGCGCTCCCGACGTGGACGACGTCGGCGGGATGAATCTCGACGACGGCCGCCTGACGGATGAGCGTGACCGCGAGAACGAGCCGGCTCACCCGGTCCTTTCGGAGCAGCTTGCCGCGAACGCCGGTGAGCGGGCCGCGCACTACTTCGACGTCCATGCCTTCCATCAGGAACGGGTGCGGGTCGTACTGCAGCGTCGTGCGCGCGAGCCGCTGGATCGCCTCGATCTCGGCGTCCGGCACCGGCTCGGGACGGCCGGCCACGCCGACCAGATCGGCGACGCCGGCCACGTTGAGAACGCGCAGGCGGTCGGCGAGCGAGAAGCGCACGAAGCAATACCCGGGGAAGAGCGGGAAGGCGACCTTCTTGCGACGGTCCTTCCATCGGCTCCACCGCTCGACCGTCGGCAGGAAGGTCTCGACCTCACGCGTCTGGAGCTGATCGCACACGCGCTTCTCATGACGGGAGCGGGTGCGCACCACATACCAGAAAGGAGCGGTCGATGTGGATGCAGCCATCATGGCCAATAACCGGCCGCATTATAAGACAGTTCCGTCTCACCACAGAAAGCCGAGGATCCGCATGACGCGTACACCGTTCGAGACGGGCCGACTCCTGCAGTGGCTCGGGGAGGTGCTGAGGACGGCCGATGGTGTCGATGTCGACGTGGTGGTCGTGAATCAGCCGGACTCTCGATCGTCGGTGCAGATCACCCTGCGCGGCATCCCGGACCCGCTCGGCGGCCTCGAAGTCCGTCCGCGCGAGACCGACTGAGCGGCGGGTCGCGCCGCGGCTCAAGCCCGCCGGGTCTGGCTCAGCACGGTCAGTATCGCCTCGTGGATGCGGCCGTTGCTTACGACCACGGCGGGCGCGTTCAGGTCCAGCGCCTTGCCCACCAGGTTCGTCACTCGCCCGCCGGCCTCCTCGATGAAGAGACTGCCCGCCGCGACATCCCACGATCCAAGGCGCAGCGCCCAGAGGCCGTCGAGCCGGCCCGCCGCGACCCAGGCGAGATCGAGCACCGCGGAGCCGAAGCCGCGCACCCCGCGACAGCGGACGGCGAACGCGGCGTACTCGCGCAGGTTGGTGTCGGTGGTCACGCGGATGTTGTAGGGAAAGCCGGTGGCCAGCAAGCACTCGTCGAGGGTGGGCGTCGTCGAGACGGCGAGGGGCTCGTCGTTCACGGTGGCCCCCCGCCCGCGCTCGGCGACGTAGAGCTCGTCGAAGCTCGGGGCGTAGGCGACGCCCAGCTCGACGCGGCCCTCGACCTCGAGCGCGATCGACACGCAGAAGATTGGCAGGCCGTGCGCGTAGTTGGTGGTGCCGTCGAGCGGGTCGACGATCCAGCGCCGGCCCGAGCGGCCACGGGCCGCGCCGCGCTCCTCGGCCAGGATCGTGTCGTCGGGGAACGCCTCGGCGAGCCGGCTGACGACGAGCTCCTCGGCGCGCTCGTCCATCTCGGTCACCAGATTGGTCGAGGTGCCCTTGAACGCGATGCGATGGGCGGCGCGGCGCTCGGCGTGGAGGAGCTGTCCCGCCGCCCGCGCCGCATCGATCGCGACCTGACGTTCCCGGGACGCCATCAGAGCTTGCGGAGCTTCGGCACCAGGAGCGCCGCGGCGGTGCCGATGGCCATCAGCGCGATGCCGTGCACGCCGAGCGCGGCGCCGACGCCGAAGAGCGACGCGAGCGCGCCGATCTGGAACTGGCCCAGCGGCGCCATGCCGATGGCGACCACCCACGCGCCGCCGGCGCGGCCGCGACGGTCGCTCGGGACGGTGAGCTGGATCAGCGTCTGGGCGAGCACGTCGGTGACGGCGCCGAGCGCGTTGGTGCCGACGAGGATCAGCACCACCACCACGAACGTCCCGGCCAGGCCGAGGGACACGAGCGACGCCCCGAAGCCCACGAGCACGGTCAGGAAGAGCGGCCCGAGACTGCGCGCCGCGCCGAGCGTCGAGGCGAGCGCGATGCCGATGAGCCCGCCGACCTGACGGGCCGCCGTCATCACGCCGAGGCCCTCGGGCCCCACGCGCAACACGTCGCGGGCCAGGCTCGGCAGCAGCGCCTGGTGGGAAAAGCCCAGGACCTCGGCGACCGCCGTCAGGCTCATCAGGTGCAGAAGGACGCGGTCGCGCCGAATGGTCCCGAGAAAGTCGAACACGTCGGCGCTGACCGAGCCCGTGCCGGCCCCGCTCGGACGCCCGTTCGAGCGGGCCGGGAGCATCGCCGCCGCGCTCGCGAGGTAGCCGGTGGCCACGGCCAGGTAGGCGACGCCGCTCCCGCTCCGGGCGATCAGAAAACCGGTCAGCAGCGAGCCGACGAGCCCGCCGACGCGCGAGGTGAAGGCCACGAGCGCGAGCGCGTGGACCAGGCCGCCGGGCCCGGCGACATCGTGCGCGTAGCCCTGGCGGGCCGTCTGGTGGAGGGCCCGGGCGCAGCCGGTGATGAACGTCAATGCCA